>JAGHGS010000137.1 GCA_017888105.1 Bacilli bacterium | reverse complement strand
GGCTACTGGAGCAACCGGACCTACTGGACCTGCTGGGGCTACTGGAGCAACCGGACCTACCGGACCTGCTGGGGCTACTGGTGCTACTGGGCCAACTGGACCTACCGGACCTACTGGACCAACTGGACCTACTGGACCATAATAAAAGTCAAGAGCTTTGTCTCTTGGCTTTTTCATTACTGTTTTAAGATAGTATTCAAGATAATATCCATCAGTAATATATTTTCAGGATTTCCTTAGATTAATCTTGTATCCTAGTGCTTTTTTATTTAGCCTTAACCAAATAGTGATAATGCTAAAATAAATTTGTAGGAAATGAATTAAATAAAAATGTCGGAAAACCTACAAAAATATTTTAGCATTATCAACATATAACTTTCCTCGTTTAGCTACTTAATCTACTTCTATAAGGATACGTTATCATTTTGGACTTTGATTTACAATGCAATCTTATCCTCCCTATAGAGCCTTTATATTAAGTTTCTGTTCGTTAGCCCACGATTTTGTTTCACGCTTCCTTCGGCCCCAACATCACTGTTGATGCTCTGCGCTTCCCTAACACTTCGCTGATAAAACGCATGTAAGAGACTTTCACTCTCTAGTTATATGCCATGCACGGCACACATAGTGCAGACAATGTCTGCACTTTTGGGAATAACTGATATACTTTGCGCATATTAAATAGATTTCTAATACTATAATTTTTGCCATAAAGTTCAGTTAATTTAACAGACCACTTTTTAATTAGATTGTCACCATATTTAGGCGTTTTAATTCTGCCTTGAACTTCAACTAATAATTTTCCTATTTGCCAATTTGTTTTTAATTTTTCGCTGTTATCTTGCAATGTCCTAATCCTATTGTTCACTTCATAATTTTCTATTACATTTTTAATTTCTAAATAATATTTTTCTTCTTCCATATAAACCTCCTGTTCTTTTTCTATAACATAGAATGATAAGGAAGTAAATATCGAAAAGATAAAATGGTTATGAATTTTATTTTCGTCGACAATATCTTTTAAAGTTTGTGTCAAGTAAAAAGATAGAGAAGATTCTCTATCCAATATTGTTCTAATTTTAAATGCAAGATTTAAAATATCAATATTATCTATTTAGGAATTATCCATAGGTTAATCTTGTATCCTAATGCTTCTTCACTTAACCTTAATCAAGTTTTGAGTTTAAAAGGATATTGGGCGCACACCCCACGTGTTATTCACGTTGTTCCAGTTGAGGTTGCCATTCGAATTCACACAGAACACGTTAGCATTTGGATAGTTATACGGAGACATGTCACTTGATTAGATTAACCTAAAAGAAGGATTTTTTTATAATCCTCCACCAGCCCCAAACGAATCTAATTCCTCTTGGGTTACAATAACGGTAATTCTCATTCTTCTATTACCACATATGAATAGAGCTTCTCCTTGGTTATAATATTTAATGCTATCTTTTTCTGATTCATTTAAATCAATTAATTTTGCTAAATCATCTACAGCTTGTTTCCGCAAGCCCATTACCAAATAATATGAAGCATTATCAAAAATTGCTTTACCATGAACAATCATATTTGGAGCAGCAAAATCCGTTGGTTGTTGGGTAATAATGATTGTACCAGTGTTGTATTTTCTAGAACGTCTTTGAATTTGAGCAAGGAATTCTGCTCCTAATTCATTACGACTCGATAGTAGTACATGTGCCTCATCTACCATCATAATTGTATTTACATTTTTATCTAAGGTTAAACCCCATGCATATTTTAAAATATTAAAGAATAATGTATTTTTAATATTTTCATCGCTATTCATTAATTCTCTAATATTGAAGACAATAAAGTCACTGTTAAATCTAAGTGTTGTATGACCTGTAAAATAGTATCTTAATTCTTTTGTTAAAGGTCTTATCTTTAACTCTAGTCTTTCAATAACGTCTTTTTCACGTGTTGCATCTGGCATTGATAAAAGTCTGCCTTTTATAGTAGCATATACATCATCAAATGTTGGATAATCAGCACTAGTAATTCTAGTAAAATCTGTATCAAAATCTATTTTATATCGTTTATATGTATCTTGAACAATTTCACTAAACATCGTTAGGACATCTTCTTCAATATCTGGATATAAGTATTTCATAAATGCTTTTAATTGTTGAAGTGTTCTCGTTAAAATCGTATATCCGAGTCCTTGGGCAATTTCTTCTTCATCGGCATCAACTACTACTTCAAGAGGATTGATCATACCGAAGTCTCCACCTTTTCCTAAATCTAAGAAATCTCCTCCTAAAGAATGAGCCATTTCTTCAAGTTCTCCTTCTGGATCAATACATACTACTTTACATCCGTTTCTTAAATGGGTTCTAAGAAGTAGTTTTGCTGCGGTTGATTTACCTGAACCACTTGTACCTAGTAAGATCATGTTTGCATTATTTCGATTGCTTTCTTTTTTGATTTGGTATAAGAATTGGTTGAATAAAACAACGCCACCTGAGAAATCAACACCAAATAAAGTTGCATCACCAGGATCTTTAATGCTGTCAAATACAAATGGATACATCGCTGCAACTGTAATCGATGGAATTGGTGTGCCTATTCTTGATTCAATATCTTGTTTAGGGAATATTGGAATAATTGATTTTAATACTTTTTCTTGTTCAAACATTAAAGAAATACCTCGCATTCCTAGTGCATCTAAGTAAGTACGCACTTGCATTTTCTTTAATTCCAAATCTTCTTTTGAATCAGCGCTAATCATGACATGCATTTGAAAATCAAAGATTCTTGCTTGGGTTGCTGCAAGCATTGATATGAATTGTTCTAATGATTCATAGTCTTGACGAATACGTTCTTGAATTGTTTTATCTCTTTCATTTTGATAGCGCATCTTTAAATCTGCTATTTCTTTATTTAACATTTTTTGTAATGTACTAAATTCAATTGGTATATGTTTGATGGCTACTTTTACCCCACTAATACTAGTAATATCAGATAAATAGCCAACATAAATACTTTTGGGATAAGATATAATTGTCATGATTGTACAATACTTACCACCTAATGTGAATTCAGTTGGTTTAAACTCCATTCCCTTTGGAGCAATTTCACTTTTTACTTTACTCATTAACTCATCACCGTCCCAAATGTTGTATGTACTCCACCATTTAAGAAATTATCTAAAATCATTCTTAAATCATCATTGGATACTTGATTGGAATTAAGTCCAGAGTTTGCTAAACCACTAATCAAAGTATGGAGATTCTTTTGTATTAATTCCATTCTTTTTTCTTTGAATAATATAAAATATTCGGTATCAACGACATTGTATTCAGCACTCATAAACATATTGGCTTTATTAATATCTTCCATGATTAATTTTTTTTGAATCGGACTATCTGTGTTATTATATAGAATTTGTAAATTGGATAAATATAAGCCAATATCTACTGGACGATCAGCGATAATTAACCAAAATTCAAAACTAATAGAATTATAGAAATTTCTTAAATTTCCAATAATGGCGTTTTGAAGTCCTTGATCCACAATAAAAATATTTCTTGGATGTACTTTTACTCCTGTTACATATTCACCCGTATCTAGTTGAATCATGCCATTTAAAATTTGCTTAATTGGTAACCAATCTTCTGTAAATGGGGAACTACTTATCTTCGACATCATGACACCAACCTCTCCAATAATATCTTCTTCTCTCGCTAAAATAAGTATATATATTTACTATAAATTGCAATACATTATGATAATTTGGTACTGGCATAACTAAAAAGCCTGTTATTAATGCTGGGGCAAGTATTAGTAACATAACTCCCATATTAGTGCTTTGGATTGTTAATAATAATATTAAAGTGATACCAACACCAGATCCAAATAATATTAAGTCAATTCCTCTAAAAAAACCTAATATTAATTGAGATTTTTTGGAATTGGCAGGAATTAAATAATTATTCACACTACTTACCTCCTAATTTTACTTATTTATTATATCATATTTATTTTTAAAGGAATAGTGGTAAATATTAAAGTTTTAAAAAAGAATGAATCGCTATCACTATATTACTTGTATTTTTTATATTCAATTTTTTCTTTGTTCCTTCTTCACTTAAAATTTATCTACAAATTCAATTGTATATAAAAACCTCGTTTCTATGTCCAAGAAACGGGGTTTACATCAGAATTTTCTTATTCTTATTAGAAATTTTATAGATATTTAGTTATCTTTTTAGACTATCGATTGTTAGACGAGCATTAATTTCTGCTGTTCTTACATCAATGTTGTCTTTTAAAACTCTTAATTTTTCTCCAGCATTTAGATTTCCATCATTATCAATTGAAGTAATTGCAGCTCTCTGTATTGCTAGTAAATAAGAATACTCTTTTAATAGTTTATTTATGATTTTAATGCAGCTATGAATGTAAGTTAAATATACATTATCAGTTTCATTCACAGCAAGTTCAATTATTTTATCTTTTAATAGTTTTAGCTTTTGGTAATATAACCTATTTAATTCAGCACTTTGAGTCGCTCTTTCTTCTATTGATAAACTTTTATTTTTTAACAAAGATTCACTCATTATTTTTAATAAACTTATTGGAATTTTATCACCATTAAATTCTATCAATAATCTTTTATCTTCGCTTCCAAGTTCTGTGATATATTCTTCAGTTTTACTATTTATTAAAGAAATTTGATCTTGAAAACTTTGATATACATTTAATTCTTTTTTATCATCCGTAACACTGCTATGTGTCCAATTCTTTAATTTTTGTAATCGAAACATTATTTATCTTTGCCACCTTTAGAGTTTGCTTTTCTTCTTTCTTGTTCTAGTGTTATTTGTTGACTCAATGTAGCCGATTGCTTTTCTAATTCATCAGCTAATTTTGAAATATTTTCTTCAAATACTAATGGATTTCCATTATCATCTCTCAATTTTTGGAAATTAACTACTGCTTCTAAAGATGAATTTTTTTGCATCTTTTGATTAACAATATCTATTTGAGATTTTGCTGTAGATAATGTAGGAGACGCTTCTTTATATATATCAAATCCATCTGCCATATAATTGTTATTAAATGTTGCACGGATTTGAGAATCGGCAAAATTTTGAGTTGATAATGATTGCATTTGCACTCCGATTTTCTTAATTCTTTTATTCATGTCACTTTCTATTCTAGCAGCAATTTTTGCATTTTCAATATCACCAGAATTTTTTAAGGTAGTAATCATAGATTCTATTTCACTTAATGTTTCATTACCATTAACTTGAATACCATTTCCATAGTCATGTGTTTCGCCCATTTTAAATAAATACTTTTTATCTCTTACTAATCCTTCGGTTGTAGATTTTACAGCTTTGGCATCCTTTAAGAAAGCATTTACTTCATTTAACATTTGTTGTTGAGCATCGAAACTTCCGCCAGCCCAATTTTTAATCTGGCTTGCTGTATATCCAATCTTCTCTTCCATATACGGGAAAAATCCTCCGGCTGTTTCTTTTTGCTTTTTAGCGTTTAGCGTGTTGGTTGCTGTTGTTCCTGCAGCTTTTGGAATGTCTCCTAATTTTGATACTTTACCACCTTGCCATAAACCTCTTCGCATTCCGCCACCTAAGGCACTTACAGTTCTTGCTACTCGTTGTCCTTTGCCCATTTCTGGATGTTCTTTTTTATCTGTTACATTTCTTCTTATTGCTGCAGTAGCTCCTCCACCAAATGTTGCTCCCATCATTCCAATACCTCTTACAAAGGCTTTTCCAAATTTTCCACTGTCTAATCCAGTAATCTCTTTTAGTAACTTTGGAGCATCTTTAATAAAAAGTACTATACCAAGAATTATAAAAGCTTGAGCAATAAATCCTAAAACTGGATTACTACTATTAAATAATGCTCCAAGCAAATTTCCGTTTTCTATTTGTTCTCTAATAATACTAATCATAAAAACACCAAAAAATAAAATTGCTAAATAAATAAATATCTCTAGGTAAGTTGAAATTGTAACTTTTATCCAATTATCAAATACTTTTTTTGATTGTTCATTAGGTATTACCCTTGCAATAGCGGGAATTGGTGCCATAAATTGAAAGACTGCTAATTTTATCATACGTATTGCTACTTCAATGCAAATTGAAGCTAGAACAAAAACTACTATTACTCCACATACAGTAGATATCCCCCAATAATAAGTTAATTTATGATTTTCTCCAGCCATTTCACTAGATAATTGAGGTAACGTAGTTACCAAATTAGTATCTACAGCACTACTCATTATTTGACCATAAGATGTATTTCCAATTTCAATTACTTCACATTCTGTTGTTCCTTCTAATGCCGATTGTTCTTCTGCATAACTTTTACAATAACTATTATCACTAGGGAATATAAAAGCATTTAATACTCCTACTGCCATTTCTCTTCCACCTTGACTAATCCTTGTATTTGCTTCGTCTCCTGTTGAAGATCCAACAATTATTTTTCCAATTGTATTTTCCTTTAATAAGGCACTTTGAAATTGCATAGCAAAGTTAAAAACAGTAGGTGTTAAAGCAATAATAGCAATAGCTATAATAACATTTGTTATAATTTTAGTAGGAGATTGTTTTCCTTTTGTTAATTCTTCAGGGTTAATCATACTTTTTAAAAGAGAATATGCTAAAATAAACATCATTACTACGCCTAAAATGACATATATTCTTTGAATGAAACTATTCATTATATTACTGTCGCCAAAAATATTTTGGTCGGCTATAACTAAAATGATTTGATATATCCAATTAACAAATGTATAAATTATTCCATCTAGTCCTAGCAATAAACCCATTAATGCTTCTTGAACCCATTCACCAATTGCTGCAAACATTATTACACCTCCTTTTAACTAATTCCACATGTTGTTGCACTTGTTATTCCAAATAATTGTAAAATAAACATAACTAATGTTGGAACAAAGAATATTATTACTGCTATTAACAATCTTTTTATTGAATTTTGAATTGCTTTCTTCATGGCATCTTGATTGCTAGATGCTGTAGCTTTTACAAATTCAATAATTGTTAATACAATTAGTATCACGATAGCAGCATACTTCATTAAATCAAAAATAAAAGCTAAATAATAAGCCGGGCTTCCTTTATCAATTGGATTCCCTAAATAACTTTCACAATCTTCTGCTCTAAAATCAAAATCAGGATTTAAATCTTCTGTTAAATTATCATCATTATCATTATCATTATCATTACTTGGTTTATCTGTTTCTTGTTCTCCAAGTATAAATTCATCATCAAAACTATTTTCTAAATAAACATAGTAATTTCCAACATAATATGTAAATTTCATGTCAGGACATTTAGTAGCATTTTCACTTAGTTCATAGAAAAGTTCATCAAAATTTCTTCTATCGGTAATTGCTTGATTTAAATTATTATTATAAAAAAATGCACTAGTATCCGTTCCAATGTCATTTTTAACACGAACATAGTCTGATGAATAAGGTAGTTCTTGCCAAACAGAATTATTTGAGGAATAGGAAATATTCACGCTATTAGCTGAATCTATTGTTATTTTAAATTTTGTGTCTCCAGCAGTATAACTAGAACCACTACTTTGAGTTTCACAGACTAATACATCTTCTATTTTTCCCTCAGTATAATCAATTGTTTTATTATATTGAATAAAATTGTGGCCACTTATTTGTGAACACCCACTGTTACTATTGCTAAAACAAAAATCTTTTTCATCAGTATCCCAAAAAGCATAAGTTGGACATTTTATATTATTAGCATCTTTTAAATTATTAGCACTTTCCTCATCCAAGAAAAGAGCTGCCTCAAAAATACTATTACCTGTCTGACCAGATTTTATAGAAGAAACATTCATATTTTTAGTATATTCATCATAATTGTATGAAAACATATATTTATTAACAACTTCATCATATTCAATTGCTATTTCATTATCATCTTTTTGATATTTACATACAACATCATAAGCGTAACATGTTTTTGCAAAGCAAAACATTAACACCATTACAACTAATATTTTTAATCCTGATTTCATTTAATCAGCTCCTTCACCACAAGAAGATGGATTTAACATACACTCAGTACAAGCTCCAAAATCAGAACCATTATAAATGTCTTCACCACCAATTAAAGTTATCACAAAATTAACGATTGTTGGAATAAAAAAGATTATTACTCCTGCTATAACTCGCATTACTAAACTTTTTCCAGCTTTTTTTACTTCATCATCTTTACTTGCAATAATTGCTTTGCCAAAATCAATACTTCCAAATATAATTAAAATTAATGGTATAGCTATTTTAATCACTTGAATAACCCATCCAATTGCCGTAAATATGTTTAAAACACTTCCAGAGCAAAAGTTGTCTGTGTCAAATACAGGATCATCCGATCCAGTATTTGAGCCACTTTCATTATTATCATCTGGATCTATTGGAGTTGATGTTCCAGAATTGGTTAAATTAAAAGTAGAAGTTCCAGCATAAATATAAGATACATTTTTAACACTCTTTGCTATACTGCCATTAACATTTTCATCAATATTAAATATTTGAAATTCTTGAAGTCCTGTTACTCCTAAATCAAAAGTAATTTTACTTACTTCATTACAATCAATATCTCCATTTGAACTTATAAAATTAGATCTTTGCAATTTACGAACGGTTCCTTCATTACTATCAGAAACGGTTCCATTGCTATAACTTTTATAAGTTATATTTAAACTACTATTCGTAAAGCGACATGATAAACCATTATCTGTTACAACACATTGATAAGTTAAATCGGCATTATCAATTGAACCGTTATACTTACAAGTTTTACTTTCAGCTAAAACATTATTTAAAGCTACAAAACAAATAACAAAAGCAAAGAATAAGTATTTTAAGCTTTTCATAAACTCCTCCCATATATATTAAAAAAATATTATTTAAAATTAACCAATTTAATTATAACATTGTTTGACATAAAAAAAAAGAATTTTTATTGTTAAATCAACATTTCGAGTATATAATATAATAAAGTTATGAGGTGAAATGGATGAAAAAAGAACTTACGGAATATCATAATATTCATTTAATTGGGATTGGTGGAGCTAGTATGTATGCGATTGCTGCCATGCTTAAAAATGATGGAAAGATTGTTACAGGTAGTGATATGCAAGAATCAGATAATACTAAATATTTAGAGAGTATTGGTATATCGGTTAAGATTGGCCATGATAGCGAAGTAGTTAAAAATGCAGATCTAGTTATTTATACAGCAGCGATTTCAGAAGATGATCCTGAGCTTGTTTGTGCTAAAAATCATGGTATTAAGTGTGTTGAAAGAGCTATTTTTTTAGGTGAATATACAAAACAATATGAAAATTTGATTTGTGTTAGTGGTACTCATGGTAAAAGTACTACGACGAGTATGGTTGCCTCTGTATTTTTAGAAGCAGGGCTTAATCCTACGATCAATATTGGGGCATCTTTGAAGAAAATAAATGGTAATTATTATATTGGTGGTAAAAAATATTTTATTTTAGAAGCTTGTGAGTATGTTGATTCTTTTCTTCATTTTCATCCTACTAGTGAAATTATTTTAAATATTGATGATGATCATTTGGATTATTTTAAAACGGTCGAAAACACGAAAAAATCTTTTCAAAAATATATTGATTTATTACCAGAAGATGGTTATTTAGTTGTTAATATTGATGATGAAAATATTGGCGATCTCAATCTAGGCAAGAGAAATACTCTTACTTATGGTATTGATACAAATGCTAATTTAGTTGCTAAAAATATAAAATACTCTACTTTAGGATTCCCTACTTTTGATGTTTATTATGATGATGAATATTTTGATACTTTTACTTTAGGTGTTTTAGGCCGTCATAATATTATGAATGCTCTAGCTACTACTTTAATGTGTATGAATTATCATATCGATAAAGAGATTATTAAAAAAGCATTAAAAGAATTTAATGGAGTTGGCAGAAGATTTGAATATCTCGGGGAGTATCGTGGAGCTCACATTTTTGATGATTTTGCTCATCATCCTACTGAGATCTTGTCTACGTATCATTCTAGTAAATCAATAGAACATCGTGAGACTTGGGCTGTATTTCAATCTCATACTTATAGTAGGACTTATGAACATTTGCATGAATTTGCTCAAGTATTAAGTAAATTTGATCATGTTATTATATGTGATATTTACCCTGCTAGAGAAACTAATATTTGGAATGTGAAAGAAGATGCATTAGTTGAATTAATAAGCAAAAAGAATCCTCGTGTTAAACATATTCCTACCTATGATGAAATTGCTTTATATTTAAAAGAACATGTACAACCAAATGATTTAATTTTAACGATTGGGGCTGGACCTGTTAATAAAGTAGCTAAAATTCTTTTAGAAGATGAAAAAAATGCCGAATTATAAGGCATTTTTTAATATTGTTTTAATTTTAAATTCAAGATTTAAAATATCAATATTACTTACCTATGGACAGTTTTTCAAAATGAGTAAGGTCGATAAATAATATTATCGACCCTAAACTCTTCTAAAAACATATTAAAAACAGCTCATTTATGCTACAATATTTTTGAACATAGAAAGTAGCT
>JAGHGS010000136.1 GCA_017888105.1 Bacilli bacterium | reverse complement strand
GTTTAAAGGAATGGATTATTTGTATTATTTTATTTGGTTTGGTAATTGGAGCAGAATTATTTAATACAGCAATCGAAGCAGTTGTAGATATGATTAGTTTAGAGAAAAGTCCTCAGGCAAAACTTGCAAAAGATGTTTCGGCTGGGGCGGTGCTTGTTTTTGCTGTTGCATCAGCGATTGTAGGACTTATTATTTTTGTTCCGAAAATAATTGCGTTATTTTAACTTGACTTAGAGTATACTCTAAATATTATAATTTTAATGGTGATAGAATTGAAAAAGAAACTTAGAATTATTGTTGATCTTGTTATGTTTCTATTATTTATAATACTTATGGGGTATCATATTATTAGTGATCAGTATCATGAAATACTAGGGTTATGTTTATTCTTGTTATTTATTCTTCATCATATTCTAAATTATAAGTGGTATAAAACATTATTGAAAGGAAAATATACTTTTACAAAAATACTGTTTATTGTTGTTAATTTTATGTTGCTCTTTGCTATATTAGGAATATTTATTAGTGGTGTTTTGATTTCAGCTCATGTATTTGAGTTTCTAAATATTCCAACAACGAGTTTTGCTAGACAACTTCATTTGTTTTCTACTGCTTGGGGCTTTGTTCTTATGGGAATACACTTGGGATTACATCTTAAAATGATGCTTGGTAAAAGTTTTAAAAAGCTTAAAAATTCTAGCTTGGAATATTTTGTTTATCTTGTGATCTTTTTGATTATTCTTTTTGGAGTTTATGCTTTTGTTAAAAATCAATATTGGAGCGATATGCTTCTTCTAACTGATTTTAAATTTTTTGATTATGATCAAAGCTCACTTATGTTTTATTTAGAACAACTTGCTATTATATTTGGTTTATCTTTTATTACTTATGAAATTATTTCTTTCGTAAATAGGAAGAAGATAATAAATGAATAAGAAAGTTATTTTGTTGGTATTAAGTAAGAAAGAAGAGTAATAAACTTCTATCTTTTGGTTTGTAAATTATCTTGTCAAATTTTAGAAAATCAATTGACTTGGAGTATACTTCAAGGCTTATACTGGTAGTATAAAGGAGGAATTTTTAAATGAAACAAACAGCAGGAAGAGATCGTTTGGGTGATTTAGCACCTAAATTTGCTGAATTAAATGATGATGTATTATTTGGTGAAGTATGGAGTAGAGAGGATAAACTTTCTTTAAAACATCGTTCCATGATTACAATCTCAGCTTTAATGGCGATGGGAATTGTTGATAGTTCTCTAAAAAGTCATTTGGAATTAGGAAAGAAGAATGGAATTACCAAAGAAGAAATAGTAGAAATGATTACTCATTTATCGTTTTATGTAGGTTGGCCTAAGGCATGGGCAGTATTTGGAATAGTCAAAGAGGTGTATCAAGATGAAGAATGAGTATTTGAAAGATAATGGAATTTTTCCAACAGGAGAGGTTAATCCTTTTGGTAAGTTTTTTATTGGAACTAGTTATTTAAAGATGCTTACAACAGAAGGAGTAGGCATTGGCAATGTAACGTTTGAACCAGGATGTAGGAATAACTGGCATATTCATCATGCAAAAAGTGGCGGAGGTCAAATTTTACTTGTCACTGGTGGTGAAGGTTGGTTTCAAGAATGGGGTAAACCAGCACAAGCTTTAAAAACGGGTGATGTCGTGGTAATCCCTGCGAATACGAAACATTGGCATGGTGCTAAGAGTGATTCATGGTTTGCTCATATATCAGTTGAAGTACCGGGTGAGGAAACTTCTAATGAGTGGTGTGAGCCGGTGACGGATGAAGTATATAGAAAATTAGGAGAGTAACAGAATGTATGGTGGTAAAGCTGATTCATTACTAAATTTGAAATCAAAAGGATTTAAAGTACCGGATTTTTTTGTAGTAAGTATAGAGGATTATAAACAATTCTTAGAAGATAATAATTTAATAAAAATTATCAAAGAATTGTTAAAAGAGAATAGAAGAGATGAAATTAAATCAATAATCAAAGAAAGCAAAATAAGTGGAAAACTTGAAAATAAGATAAGAGAAAAATTTGAAAAATTAAATAGTGAATTTGTATCTGTGCGCTCCTCTGCATTAAATGAAGATGGAAAAAACAAAGCATTTGCAGGGCAGTATGATAGTTATCTAAATGTAACGCCAGAGAATTTGATAGAGAAAATAAAATTGTGTTGGATATCATTTTATAATAGCAGTGTAAACGAATACTATCAAAGTGATGAAGTTCTTGGGATGAATGTGATTGTTCAAAAAATGATAGATGCTGATTATGCTGGCGTAGCCTTTTCAATTGATCCAACTTCCGATACGGATAATTATTCTATAATTGAACTAGTTAAAGGGTTAGGTGAAAATCTTGTTTCAGGAAAAGTAACGCCTACTAAATTTATTATAAGAAGAGATACCAATCATATTGATTTGAAAATTGGAAATATAGATGTGGCAAATGAACTAATGGAACAATTGGAAAAAGTAGTGCTTGAAATCGAAAAAGAATACAATTGTCCTATGGATATTGAATATGCAATAAAAGATAATATAACTTATATTTTGCAAGCCAGACCAATTACAACAAAAAATTCATGTACAAAATCATTTTCTTTAACCATAACAAGACCAAAAAGTATTATTGAAATGGAAATTTACTATAAAGGAGAATACGAAGGAATCAAAAGTATAACTAGAAACTTATATTATTTTAGACCTTTATTTATCTATAATTCCAAACACGATAATGTAGAAATATATTACAATCAAGTTGATTTAGAAGAGGATCCAAGATTAATGTATTATTATATGGATTTAGATTTTAATAAACTAAAAGGATATTATGACACTACTATAAAGAATGATATAACCTACATACAAAATTTTATGTCAAAGAAAATAACAATCGATTTCAATGAATTATCAGCAAGACTAGTTCGTGTATATCCCTTTATTAGTTTAGGACAACTTGCTGGGCATTATGAAAATATCACACCAAGATTAAAAGAATTTTTTATAGATTTTAGAAATAACTATGACTCCATTATACATGACGCATGCGATTATATGATAAATATAATTAAAGAAAATTTGCCTATAGAATATAAGCCCTATACTTATTTTATAACTTTAGAAGAATACTTAAATAAATTACCAGCTATTGATACTCTTGAATTAAGGAAACAAGGATTTATTTATTTTGGCCAATTGTATACTACGCAAAATTATAAAAAATGGTTAGAAGATAATAATATTTCAATTAAAATTGATCAAGATGCTTCATTGACCGGAGATGTTGCTTATTCCAAAAGTGTTATAGGGAAAGTATGTATTATATATAATGAAAAAGATTTTGATAAGTTTGAAAAAGATGATATTTTAGTTACACCTATGACGGTTCCAAAATTTATGAGAGTTATTAAAATGGCTAGTGGCATATTAACTGATGAAGGTGGAATTACGTGTCATGCTAGTATAATTGCAAGGGAATTAAAAATACCTTGTATAGTTGGTTGTAAAAATGCTACTAAAGTTTTAAAAAATGGGGATTTAGTAAAAATTGATGGAGCAACTGGAGAAATCATTGTATTATCTAATTAAAATAAAACAGACTTGTATAAATTCCAGCCACCTATCAAGAGTGGGGTAAACCTGCTCAAGCTTTAAAGACTGGTGATGTAGTTGTGATACAGCTAATACGAAACATTGGCATGGCGCTAGCAAAGACTCTTGGTTTGCTCATCTATCTGTAGAAGTTCCGGGTGAGGAAACTTCTAATGAATGGTTAGAATCAGTTAGTGATGAAGAATATAGTAAATTATAGGTGAAATGATGGAAAGAGAGATTAAAGTTAAGGGAATTTATAAGCATTTTAAAGGTGATTATTATTTAGTTGAAGATATTGCAACATTTACAGAAACTGATGAAGTATGTGTTGTGTATCGGGCTTTATATGGCGAACGTAAATTGTGGGTTAGACCACTAGAGATGTTTTTAAGTGAAGTAGACTATGAAAAGTATCCTGATGTAATCCAAAAATGTCGCTTTGAATTGCAAGATATTCCTAGTGTGGCAGCAAATTTTAATAAATAACAGAAAGGAATAAAGAATTATGGACTTAGTAGAAAAATGGGATAAGACATTTCCTAAAAGTGAAAAAGTGAATCATAAAAAAGTGACTTTTCATAATCGTTATGGAATAGAGTTGGTTGCTGATCTTTATGAACCTAAGGATTATGAAGGTAAGTTAGCTGCTATTGCAGTTTGTGGCCCTTTTGGAGCAGTAAAAGAACAAGCGAGTGGTCTCTATGCACAAACAATGGCGGAACGTGGTTTTTTAACGATGGCTTTTGATCCATCTTTTACAGGTGAATCAGGTGGAACTCCAAGATATATGGCATCTCCTGATATTAATACTGAGGATTTTCAAGCAGCAGTAGACTTTTTATCAGTACAAGATAATGTTGATCCAGATAAAATTGGTATTATCGGTATTTGTGGTTGGGGTGGTATGGCCCTTAATGTAGCGGCCTTAGATACGAGAATTAAAGCGACGGTTACATCAACGATGTATGATATGGCTAGAGTAAATGCCAATGGTTACTTTGATCAATTTGATAGTGAAGAAGCAAGATATGAGACAAAAAAAGCTTTAAATGAACAAAGAGTACTTGACTATAAGAGTGGTACATATGAGAGAGCTGGAGGTTGCTTGCCTCTACCAGTGCCAGAAGACGCACCTTTTTATGTTAAAGATTATAGTGAATATTATAAGGGTAGAGCATATCATGAACGTAGTCTAAATTCTAATGATGGTTGGAATAAAATTGGTACGATGTCATTTATTAATCAACCTATTTTATGCTATAGCGATGAAATTCGTAGTGCAGTTTTGATGATTCATGGAGAAAAAGCTCATTCTTGTTATTTTACAAAGGATGCTTACGGGAATATGATAAAAGATAATAACTATACGGATAATAAAAAACTTTTGATTATTCCCGGTGCTGTTCATACCGATTTGTATGATAATATGGAAGTCATTCCTTTTGATGAAATAGAAGAATTTTTTAAAAACTATTTGAAATGAGTTTTAGGTTATGAAAATGGAAAGAACAGTTTTATTAAATAATGGATATAAAATGCCTTTTAATGGAATTGGTACTTATAGCTTGATTGGTGAAGAATGTTATGAGGCTGTATTAAATGCTTTAAAACTTGGTATTCGTTTAATTGATACAGCTTCTTTTTATCATAACGAAGAAGAAGTTGGAAGAGCAATTCGTGATTCTAAAATTCCTAGAGAAGAAATATTTGTTATAACTAAAATTTATCCTAGTGAGTTTCATGATCCTAAAAAAGCAATCGAAATGTCACTAAAAAAATTAAATATTGGCTATATTGATATGATGCTTCTTCATCATCCTGATAGTGGGGACGTTTTAGCTTATCATATGATAGAAGAATATGTGGAAAAGGGACTTGTTCGTGGAATTGGGTTATCTAATTGGTATAAAAAAGAGTTAGAAGAGTTTTTACCACAAGTAAATATTGTTCCAGCTTTAGTTCAAAATGAAATTCATCCCTTTTATCAAGAGTTAGATGTAGTGCCTTTTATTCAAAAGAAAGGAATGATAGTGCAAGCATGGTATCCTTTTGGGGGTAGAGGATACGTGGAAGAAATTTTAAATAATGAAGTATTATTAAAAATTGCTAGTAATCATCAAGTGAGTGTTGCTCAAGTGATTTTAAGATGGAATTTTCAGAGGAGAATTAGTGTTATCCCTGGTTCCAGTAATATAAATCATATGAAAGAAAATATGAATATTTATCATTTTTCTTTAACGGAAGAAGAAATGGAAGGAGATTGAGGCTTTAAATCGTGATGAAAAACATGATTGGTATTAAAAATGGTGATGATATGATTCAAGAATATTTAGAATTTGCGAAAGAAATAGCTTTATATGCTGGCAAAATTATGATGGAATATTATCAGAAAGATATAGATTTAAATTATAAAGAAGATAAAACAGTTGTTACAGAAATTGATAAAAAAATTAATCATTATTTAATTGAAAAGGTAAAAGAAAAATAT
This sequence comes from Bacilli bacterium, assembly GCA_017888105.1. GTDB lineage: Bacteria > Bacillota_I > Bacilli_A > RF39 > UBA660 > Caccenecus. The sequence goes on along the minus strand of JAGHGS010000136.1, from coordinate 560 downwards.
CCTGAACATTCAGTGTTAGGAGAAGAAGAGAGCTTTAAACAAGATAGTGATTATTTTTGGGTGTGAGATCCCTTAGATGGCACTGGTATGTATGTGAATCATATTCCGGTTTTTGCCTTCTCTTTAGCTTTAGTTTATCAGGGTGAACCAATTGTTGGAATAGTATATAATCCAAATGAAAATAAAATGTATACAGCGATTAAGCATGAAGGAGCATATTGTAATGATGCTAAAATTCATGTTAATGATAAGAAACTTGGTGATTTAGGTTATAAAACGAATGTGGAAATATTTAATAATCCTATTTTAGATGAAGTATCTTTGATTCAAGAATTAAAACCAATTTCTAAAATTTCATCGATTGGTAGTGTAGCTAGAAGCGCTATGGCTATTGCTGAAGGATATTTTTCTTGTGATGTTTTTTCGGGAACAGAACATGGTAATTGTGATATTGCAGCTTCTTACTTAATTGTTACAGAAGCTGGAGGAAAGGTTACAGACTTTCATGGGAATGAGCAAAAATATGATAGGAATATTAAAGGTGCTATTATAAGTAATGG
>JAGHGS010000135.1 GCA_017888105.1 Bacilli bacterium | reverse complement strand
TTAATCAATGCATGGCCAACCACAAGAAATAATATAACATATTATAAGTATTATAAAATTATTTTTTCATGTTATTTTACATCTAATCTAATTTATGTTAAAATGAACTTTAGTGATATTTATGCAAGAATTACTATATAAACTTAAAAACTTTTTAAAATGGCTTTTTAGATGGTTAAAATACATCATCATTATAATACTAGGTTTCATCTATTCTCTATTTCAAAAAGAAAAGACTGTCAAATTAGAAAAAATTAAACAAGAAAATAGACCAATAAAAAAAGAAAAGCCTCAAAGCATAATAAAAACCTTTCCAGAAACCCCTAAACCATTAATAAAAAACTCTATTTTTCAGTTAACGAAAGAAGAATTAAAAAAAGAAATTACTGAATTTTATTGCCAGGAAAAAAACTTAAAAAAAGATAAACTTACCAAACAAGACGAAAAAATAATAGATGAATTAGAAGAAAAAATTTTAAAAAAAGAAATAACAACCAAAGAAGAAATAAAAGATGAAATAGAAAAATTAACACGCAAACAAGAAACTGAACTTGAATCAAAAATAATTCAACCAGAATTAACAAATAAGAATGATTTTAAAAATAAACTAGATCATTCATATTTATTTAATCAAAAAAATTCAGAAGAAATAAAAAAAGATGAAAAAGAGATGAATAAAAATATAATATCAAAAGAAAATAGCGATAATAATTCTCAGTCATTTATACAAACCTTTACTATTTCAAATCCAATAAAGAAAACCGAAAACAGTCCAACTTTAAAATCAACACTAGTAAATGAAGAACCCCAAGTATTTAATTCACCTATTCCTCCAATTAATACACCAATTTCCATTTCAAAAGAAAAACAAGAAACCTTAACAGTTATAACCAAAGAAAATCTTAAAGAAAATAGCAATCAAAAGACTATAAAAGAAAACAATTTAAATGAAAACCAAAAACAAATCCAAGTTAAAGAACAAGATAAAAAAGAAGAAACCCCAAAAGAACAAAATCCAAAAAAGAAAGAGGAAGAAAAATTTATAACACCCAATTTATCTATAATTGAAAAAGAAATTTCAAACATAGAAGCAGAAAAACAAGAAGAAAAAGCAAAAGAATTTGAAGACAAAAATTATGATGAATACTTACAAAAAATAAATCTTATATTAAAAGAAATAGAAAAACTAAAAGTTAAAAAGTTAAAACCTGAAGATAGACAAAACATTTTAAACAAAGAAAACAAACTAAAAAAATTAAAAAAAGAATTAGAAAGTGAAAAAGCAAAAGATTTAATTAGAGAAGAAAATATACTCCAAGAAAATATTACAGAGCAAGAATTATTCTATTTAGAAGAACAATTACGAAAACAACATTTAGATAATCAAATCGATTTAAACAATCATTTTATCGCAAAAGCAGAAGATTTAGAAAATTTAAGTGGAGAAAATTTAAAAAAGATAGAAAAAGCACTAATTAAAACCAAAATAAAGAAAGCAAGTAAAACATTAGAATTACCATCTATTCTACTTCTCCCTTTTATTCGTAATCGTTATTTCTTTATGTTTACCGCTGGACTTCTTGTCAATAACCACCTAAATTTACTAGATAATTTATTAAAGCACAAATCACTACCATATGAATCTCCTAATTTAGAACACATCAAAAAAGGTAGTGATGCTCTAGAAGAAGCATTACAACTAACAACAACCAATATTTCTTATTTAAATAATCTAGAAAAAAATATCTTAAATAAATATCCCGAATTATCTATTGATGAAGAATATCTTCTATATATAAACAAACTACGTTACTCTTTATTAAAAAATGAAGAAAAAATGTTAAAAAAGAAAAAAATGATTAAAAAATATAATTTAAAATATCAAGTAAAAGTGCGTAAATTAAAAAAAGCAAGTTAAACAAAAAACAGATTGGACTAAAAAAATTCGATCTGTTTTTTTATAATTTCTTCAAAGATGTATCATCTGCTAAATTCGTAACATTATACAAAAATAAAATTTCATCAATTTCTCTTTCTTCAATATAACTAGAAACATCTTGATTAAAATATCTTAAATCAACTACATAAATATTTTCATAATCATGAATCAAAAATGGTAAAAAAGAATTAGCAAAAGAATCTTTAAAAAGCAAAATAGAGCGATCATTATCACTATTTGTATGAATGGTAATCTCTGGATAATTTCCACCTAAAAACACTTGATATTGATCTTTAACATCCAATTTATCATAATCATATACCGATGTACTTTCCCTTTGATTAAAATTATACATGACGGTATAAGGGATCTCTTTCTTGGGATAAAACAATTGAATTTGATCAACCGCACTATTTGGATTTAAAACCTTAGAATACAAAGTTCCCTTAAAACTAGAAGAAACTTTTTTTATTTGATAAGAATTCATTGATACTTCTATCCCTTTTTCTTCTTGCCAAGCTTGATAAGCATAATAAGCTCCCAAAGTAGTCCAATGATGATCGGTTTTATAATAAATAGTTTCATCTTGATGTTCCTCTAAATGAGAAAAAACATCAATAAAAGATAAATCCTGATATTTCTCTTTCATTTCCAAAATTAAATCCACTTCATTAATTGGTAATGCATACTCAGGTAATTTATCTTTTAAAATAGAATAAGAAGATGGAACAAGCATCAAAGAAACAGGAATTTGACTATTAGAAGCAAAAGAGTGAATAAATTCTATATTTTTATAAAATTGTTCATAATGAAAATCAGAAGATAAAACTTTTTGAAGCAAATATCCATCTTTTCCAATATATACTTGATTAATATCTTTATTACCAAGTAAAAGTAAGAAAGAAGTTTTAAGCTCCATAAATTGATCTCGAAATAAACCTTGATCATTAATATAACTTTCAATATCACTGATATAAGATCCATCTAATAAATGTTCAAATGAGAAATCTGGTAAAGTTTGTAATACCCTATTTTCATTAACAGAAAAAGTTTGATCTTCTAAAAAGAAATAAGAAGCTCCCATAAAGGTAAGAAATAAAACAAAAACAATAATAAAAACAAAATTAACTTTTCTTTCCATAGATCCTCCTAAAATCGAAAATATAAAAACGGATTATATGTAGCTCCTACTAAAAAGGTTAAAGAAAGGATAAACATACCTAAAAATAAGATAGAATCAACCAAACAAAACCATTTCTTTTTCTTTAATTTTTCCCGAATATTTTTAAAAATGGTAGTGCATCCCAAAATGCCAGCAACAAATAAAACAAAATGAGAAGAAAGTAAATAAAGAACTTCTTGATTAATAAACATCCCACCAAAATCAAACATTACTTTTAAATACTCTAGTCCATCACTTAAAGTTGGCGATGCAAAAATAACCCAGCTGATGATAACAAAAAACATTGTATAAATATGTCGGAAAAGTTTTGGCATTTTCGCTAAAAATTTAGCCAAAAATAACTTTTCCAAAATAAGTAAAACACCAAAATAAAGACCCCAAACGACAAAATTCCAACTAGCACCATGCCATAATCCGGTTAAAAACCAAACAATTAATAAATTGATAATCGTTCTTTTCATACCTTTCCGATTACCACCTAAAGGAATATAAACATACTCTTTAAACCAAGAACCTAAAGAAATATGCCATCTTCTCCAAAATTCTGTAATACTTTTAGATAAATACGGAAAATTAAAGTTTTCTAAAAAATGAAAGCCAAACATTTTTCCAAGACCAATAGCCATATCTGAATAACCCGAAAAATCATAATAAATTTGCAAAGTAAAACAAATAGCCCCGATCCATGATAAAATAGCACTCATCTCTTGATTCGACATAGCATTGATACTTTCCCAAAGAAAACCAATATTATTAGCAAGCATAATTTTTTTAAATAACCCCAAAATAAATCGTTTTACTCCCTCTGAAAAATCACTAATATTTTCTTTCCGGTTTTCCAAACTTTCACGAACATCACGATATTTAACAATAGGACCTGCAATTAATTGAGGAAATAAGGTAACATAAGTAGCAAAAGAAATAAGATTCTTTTGTGCCTCTACATTCTTTTTATAAACATCAATGGTATAAGACATAGTCTGAAAAGTATAAAAAGAAATCCCAATTGGTAAAGCAATCGAAAGCAAAGACAAATCAAAATGAAACAAAGAATTTAAATTAGTAATGAAAAAATTACTATATTTAAAGAATCCTAAAATAGATAAATTACCTACAACTGAAACAATTAAAACAATTTTAGCATAACGATTTTTATTCTCTTTTTGAAACTTGTCAATTAACAAACCATTAACATAATCAAAAACCGTAGAAAAAAGCATAATTAAAATATATACAGGTTCTCCCCAAGCATAAAAAATCAAACTAGCAACAAGTAAAATAAAATTACGAAACTTTCTAGGACTTAAATAATAAATAATAAGAGTAATTGGTAAAAAAAAGTATAAAAAGACTTGACTACTAAAAAGCACAATAACTACCCTTCAATCACAAATTCTAAGGCACCCAAAGAACCAACTGCTATTTCATATTTAGGAAAAACAACTACGACTTGATTTTCATCATTAATATAAAACTCTTGATTTTCATCAATATAATCTTCAATTGAACCATCAATTAATAAAGCTTCTTGTTCTTCTTTACTCATCTTAGAAATTTGTTCATCAATTTGATCTCCAATAATACTCTTATAATCATTACCAAACCAATCTTTCAAATTAAAAATCCGTCCTGTTTCTAAATCAATATTATAATAGTACTGCGTATTATAAGCACTTGCAAAAGTTTCACTCTTATTAATAACAAAAGAAGCAACTTTAGAACTCAACTGTTTAATTTCATAATCAATTTTAACATGAATCGTTTGAAAATCTTTGGGATTACCACCAGTAGCAATAAAAGCATCATAATATTCTTGTGCTCTCACTTTAGCAGTTGAAACTTCTTCATTAATAATTTTACTAATCTCCAAATTAACTCGATTCTCTAAATCATCATTTTTATCTAAAGCAATTTGGGGAACCCAAACATCAATATATTCCAGTTCATCTTGAAAATGATATTCCCTAAAAGTAAATATCCGACAAATATCTCCAATAAAATCAATTTCAAACATCGTTTTAGCAAATACTGGTACTGTATTTAATAAAGCAACAAAAACAATTAAAAACCCTGCCAAAGCACCACCAAATACTTGCAAAGGCTTTACTTTATGAATTGGTTTATTTAATCCATTATAGATTGATTGATTAACGACTTCATCTAACTCTTCGGGAATTTTTATTTTCTCTTTTTTATATTTCATACAAATCCTCCATATTTACTTTTAAAAGTTTTAAAGCTTTATACAACCTAGATTTTACAGTACTAACATTTGTTTTGGTAATTTTAGCAATTTCTTCTAACTTCATATCTTCAAAGAAACGTAAAATAACAATCATTTTAAGTTTTGGATCTAACAAATCCATTGCCTGATATAAATCATCTTCTTCATGATATTGATCTCTCGTTTGTAAAGAATTTTCAAAATCTTGATAACTTCCTAAAAAAAGTAATTTTTTACTCTTTTTCATTGTTGTAAAACATTCATTAACCAAAATTCGATAAAACCAAGTTTTTAAAAATTCAATATTTCTTAATGTGTATCTCTTTTGTAATGCTTTTACTATTGCTTCTTGAACAATATCTAAAGCTTGATCTTGATTTTTAACATAACGAAAAGCAATACGATAAAAATATTCTTGATGATCTTTAATAAAATCAATAATCATTTTATCCTTGCTATAATCTAATTTCATAAATATTGATTGATAATATCTTCCGCTAAATCTTCATCAGACACACACAAAACAACATACTTTTGATTACTTTGAATCACACTTTTATCTAAACGAGCGACTTCTTCTGGAACATAGTTTGAAAAACTTTGCTTTTGTTCCTCTACTCTTTTTTCTAAAGCTTCACGAACACTTTCTTCATCACTTTCATCTTTTAAAGTAATAATTGCTATTTCTTCAGCAGTAGCACCACTGCCAACATAAACAACATAATCTTCTACTTCTGGTAAATCATATAACTTAGAAATATCTCCTTCAAATTTTGTTAACTCATCATCAAAATTGACCTCTGCGATTAATTCATTAGCTAAATCATTCGGATCAAACGTCTTTACTTCATTTCCACAACCAGTTACAAAAAGAATCATAAAAACACTTAATATAATCTTTTTCAATTTATCACTTCCTTAATTCTCTACTATATAATGAGTTTTCAAATATTGCAACCATTTATCGCAATATTTTTTATTTAAATGAATTCCATCCGTTGCAGCATCTTCCGGTAAATATCCTGCTTCATTTGCTACAGCAGAAGAAACATCCAAATAATAAACTCCTTTTTCTTTTACCATTTCTTTAATCAAATTATTATATTCATCAATTTTTGCCTTTTTAATATAAGAATGATTCATTGAAACTTTCTCACTAACTGGTAAAATAGATTCCACATAAATAACAGCATCTGGATTAATCTTTTTTATTTCATCAATAATTTCACCATACTTCTGGATAAAGAAATAACTAGACTGCCAACCAGTTTCATTAATTCCTAACATAATATAAACCTTATTAAATGAAGTATTTTTTAATGCTTCCATTACCGTAATTTTTTCTCCATCTTGCGTAATCACTGGACTGGTAAAAATCGTATCAACCATTAAACCTTTATGGGTATAAGATGTAGCATTAACATCTTCATAAATCATAAAGCCTTCGGTTCTAGAATCTCCAATAAAAACGGCATCATCAAAAAAAGAATTATCGACTTCCACTTGTACCGGAACATCTTCAGAAATAGGTGGTTCTTTTTCTTCTTCTTCATCGTTATCATCATCAACTATCGGTTGTTCAGAATCATTTTGTTTCAAGTCATCATCATCTTTTTGAACAAAATGATTTTCATTTGGTTGTTCCTCTTTTTGAAATAACTGCATCACACCAAAACCAATACACCCTATAATTAAAACGAGTCCCCCAATAATAACTACTTTTCTTTTCATAAAATCTCCTCTACTTTTTCATTCTCCATATAATTAGACATTTTAAAAAGGAAAAAAGTTGATGGTTTTTGTCAAAAAAAGTAATTTTAGATAAAAATTCTAAAATTACTTTGATATAACCTAAAATGATTGCTCTAATTTTTGTAATTTTTCTTCTTCCATTGCTAACTTTTCACGCTCTTGTTCTACCAAATGACTTGGTGCTTTACTTACAAAATTTGAATTAGCAAGAAGACCTTTTCTTTTAGCAATACTTGCTTTTAAATCATCAATTTCCTTTTGAATCAATAACTTGTCTTCTTCACTTATTTCCTTTTCAAAATAAATCGTAACATCATATTCTCCAAAATGTACAGGATAAGCGGTAATATCCAGTGCACTTTCTACAACATTTTCTATTTTAAGCATTTTTTTAATTAAATCATAATCTGAATCATTATTAAATTTTACTTGAACACTCTTATCCATATGATTTTCTTGATACGTTTTACGATAAAGTTTCATAAATTCAATGATATGTTCTACCTGTGTTGCATCACTCATAAATACTTCTTTCTTATTAAACTTAGGATAATCACTGATCATAATATTTTCTTTTACTCCCGGTATCATAGAATAAATTTCATCCGTAACATAAGGCATAAATGGATGTAACATTTTTAAAATCCCTCTTAACACTTTTACAAGCACTTTTTTAGTCGTATCTTCACTCATATAAAATTTCGCAAATTCAATATAATGATCACAAAAATCATTATAAATAAAATTATAAATTTCTACTCCGGCATTATTAAGCTCAAACTTATCCATATACTTCGTCACATTTTTTACAGTTTCATGATACTTCGTCAAAATCCACTGATCAGTTAAAGATAAATTTTCGAATACTTCATCACCATTAAATCCTTCAATATTCATTAAAACAAATCTTGAAGCGTTCCAAAGTTTATTAATAAAATTCCATGTAGATTTAAGAGCTTCTTCATCAAACTTCATATCAAGGCCATTTGATACTGAAGTAGTTAGATAATAACGTAGAGCATCTGCACCATATTGATCGATCATATCCATCGGATCAATCCCATTACCTAAACTCTTAGACATCTTCCGTCCTTCTTTATCCCGAATAAGTCCATGAATTAAACAATATTCAAATGGTCTTTCTCCTAAGAATTCTAAACCTTGAAAAGTCATCCTGTTAACCCAGAAAGGAATAATATCATAGCCTGTAACTAAAACGGAATTCGGATAATATCTTTTTAAGTCTTCGGTATCACTCGGCCATCCTAAAGTAGAAAATGGCCATAAAGCACTAGAAAACCAAGTATCGAGTACATCCGGATCTTGTACCCAACCTTCACCAATTGGTGCTTCCATACCTACGTATACTTCCCCATCTTTATACCAAGCTGGAATTCTGTGTCCCCACCAAAGTTGTCTAGAAATACACCAATCATAAGTAATTTCCATCCAATGATTCATAATTTTCTCAAACCGTTTTGGCACAAAATTAACTTTTTTATTTTTATCCTTTTGTGTTTTTAATACTTGATCAGCCAAAGGGCGCATTTTAACAAACCATTGTTTTGATAAGTAAGGTTCAATTAAAGCTCCACTTCTCTCACTAAATGGTGCATTATGCATAATTTCTTCTACTCGGAGTAATAAATCTTGTTCTTTCAAATCACCAATTAATTTTTCTCTGGCAAGGAAACGATCCAAACCTTCATAACCGAAAGCATTTTCATTCATCGTTCCATTTGGATTAATACAAACAATTCTTTCTAAATCATGACGCAAACCTACTTCAAAGTCATTTGGATCATGTGCTGGCGTAATTTTCCCTACACCCAATGGTACATAATCCAAAATTCTAAAAAAAATATGTTTTTATTTACATTAAAACTTGTTC
>JAGHGS010000014.1 GCA_017888105.1 Bacilli bacterium | reverse complement strand
CAATATAATGCCCGACAACTTCAATGTCGTTGTACTTTGCATATTCAGTACACTCTCTGATCTGTCCTTCGATGGATTCTTCCCGTTGATTGTCCGAAGAATATCGGGCGTAAATGACTGCTTTCATTTCGTAAACCTCAAATTATAAATTTAAGCTATCATAAAATCCATCTTTGTTTCCATAAAAATCTGTAATCATAAACAAAGAAGTATTAATTACTGAGATTAAGCCTGTCGATTTTATAAATTTTTTCTGCATTGACAAAATATTACTCGTGTCTGAACATTTTCTGTACTCTTCATAATTTAACTTGTCCCAAGAATCATTGTAGATTTTATTGAGTTTATAGATATTCTGTAATATCAGCAGAACAAATTGTTCTTTCGTATACTGATCAACATGAAACCTGCAAATCTTTCTGGTAGAAACGTGTTTCTTATAATTTGGCAGATCAGTAATAGATACGCCGGCCTCCGCATACTTATTTTCAAAAAATTCATCACAATCCCTGTAGGACTCCATCATAGGGTAATTAATATATAGTTTCCCTATAGTTGGATCGGTTTCATCAATAAAATATTCAGCCATTTCTCCTAACTTCTGAATATTATGCAATACAATCTCACCAATACTTCTTGTCTCATCTTTTTTAGTATGATGAGCATCACAATCAAAAATCAAATATGTATACGCAAATTTTTTTGATAGAATGTCTTTTTGATCAGGATGTATTTCTGCTAGAACATCTTTTAGATTGCCATTAAAGTCAATATCTTTCATCCTTTTATATAATGAATAAATATTGGTTCCTAAACAATAGACGTCAAATTTTTGATCAAAAACCTCTGCTATCCTTTTAAAAAAACGTGACTCGGTTTTATTTCCTTCTACAACAACTAAAACATTGCTTTCCATTACTCATTAAAAGCTCCATTAATATACATCTTTTCCAAATTATGAGCTTCTCTAATTTCTTTGCTTGTTGAATTAAATAGACTGGTAATTTTATTTTGAGTCATAATATAGCAACAATCAGGGCGCGTTAATTTATTTTGCATCAAATAAGTATTATGTGATGTTAATAATGTTTGAAAATTCTTATTCGCATTCAATCGCAATACAATATTTTCAGCGGCTTCATAATGGAAAAAAGCATCAAATTCATCAATAAACAAAAAGGAAATTTTGTTGAAAGCTGTAATACTCCAAAAGAAATATAAGAATAAAGACATAGTACCCGTTGAAGCAATCGAAATAAAAGGCGCTTTTTTACCCGTTGGATACTTTGCCATGAGTTCATGAAGACCATTATTGGTCCTCCACTCTAGATCATAATACATATCGTTATCAGCAAGAAATTTCTTAAATTCTTCTTTTTTACCGCTACTATATAGACCTTCAACTAAAAGAGTACCACCATTAGAAAAACCACAATAAGCATTACCATCGCTTAACCCTCTATACCAAAGCATATTTTCGATAAAAATCATCATTTTGTATAAAGGAGATTCCTGATTTGTTGGTGTATTTCGATAAATATACTTTATAACGGATAGTTTATTATCCAGTAATTCAATTTGTAAATTGCCAATAAGGCTCTTATCAACAAAATTGTTTTTTTTATCAAAATAGTTATAAAAAAGAACTTTATTATTATTTATTGTAAAACTTTCTTCAATTAAAAAATAAGCCTCCTTTTTCTTATACTCGTAAACAACTTCGTCGTCACCAAATAAAAATGTATATTTAAACTCAGCAAAAGTTTTTTCAGAATCTAAGTTTAGATAATTTGATAAATACTGTGCAGGAAATCTTTCCTTATCGGTCAAATGTAGAACAATATCAAATAATGCGATACCTAAATTGCTTTTACCAATACCGTTTTTACCGTAGATAATACCCTTATTTACTATACCATTGGATATAAGATTCTTATTGAACTCATATTCGCGCGCTTGTAAATCAAAAATTAGACGATCTTTGAAACCTTTAAAGTTTTCCACTTCAAATCTTTTTAACATATAGAGTTCCTGACCTGTTTTATTATTTTTCATATAGTATAGCATATACTCCTTTCACAGTCAATAGTTTCCGTAAAAAAATTACGAAGCCGTAAAATATTTACGGTTATATTATATCTTATTTATATGCAATTTAAACCTGTACATGTCAAAATTTAATATCTAAAAGAATATCAAAATTTTTTGTTTCTCTTAAACATGTTAGCAAATAAACGAATTAAAGATTTGTGATATAAAAAAACGAGCCTGTTTCAGGCTCGTTTTTTTACAAACTCTTCAAAAATGCTACTAGAAGTTGGCGTTGTGTAGAAGATAGAGATGAAAGCTGAAAAGTATAATTTTCTTCTTCATTCGGATAATCAAAAAAATCTTTTAATGTCAAACCAAGCCCCCAGCAAATGTGGTCAAGATATTCGACTGTCGGACTCTTTTCTCCTCGCTCTAATTGATAAATATATGTCGGGGAAACCCCTGCCGCATTCGCTAAAGCATTTTGTGTCATCTTTTTTGCTTCTCGCAATT
>JAGHGS010000134.1 GCA_017888105.1 Bacilli bacterium | reverse complement strand
CCACCCCACTAAAAATTGTAGTTTTAAAAAAACATAACCCCACCAAAAAGTGTAGTTATGTTTTTGTTTTACCCCAACATTCCGTGAAGTTTTCTTATTTTTCGGTACCCCACTAAAACGTGGAGACATATTTCAAAGTCACCCCACTAAAAAGTGTTGAGCCGATTTCTCTTACTCATTAAATACAACTTATAACCAAACCCCATAAGTAATCGCTGCCATAGCAAGGATTAAACCAGCAACCCAAAAATATCTTACAATATCTTGTTCATTCATGCCAAGTACTTCAAAATGGTGATGAAGCGGAGCTCGTTTAAACACTTTTTTATGAAATTTACGAATCGCAATAATCTGAATTAAACTACTTAGCGTTTCCACAACAAATACTCCACCTATAACAGCAAGTGATAATTCATGTCTCGTAATAATAGCGATCGTTGCTAAGGCTGCTCCCAAAGATAAAGAACCTAAATCTCCCATGAATACTTTCGCTGGATGAGCATTAAATACCAAAAATCCCATCAAAGCTCCTACTAAAATAAAGCAAAATATAGCTACTTCTTGATACCCTTCCATCCAACCAGCATTCCAAGAAATAAGTCCAAAAGCAAAGAATGCAATCGCACTAAGTCCACCGGCTAAACCATCTAATCCATCGGTAATATTAACCGCATTACTAGTTCCAACCAGTAAAAATAAAATAAATAGCCCAAACGTCCAACCCATTGGAATTGTAATACCAAGACTTGAAATAACCAAATCTGATTTTCCTCCATTACTCATAAAAATATAGAAGAAAACAAGAGCAATAACCATTTGAATCAAAAGTTTTGCTATAATGCTAAGTCCTTTATTATTATGATATTTAATTTTCAAATAATCATCAATAAATCCTAAAAAAGCATAGGCTAAAAAAACGAAAACTAAAATAATTAAATTATGAGAAATTTCAATACTATTATTAAAATATAAAAGAATTAAAGCAATAATGGTTGGAATGATAAAGATAAGCCCACCCATGGTCGGTGTACCCTCTTTTTTTAAGTGTCTTTCTCCAACATAACGACTAACATATTGTCCAATATGAAAACGTTTTAAAATAGGAATCAATATTACACCAGTAATAATTGCTAAAATAAAACCTAATAATAGAGCCATCGCTGCTTTAGCAAGTATTAACATAACCCACCTCTTCCTTTAGATTATTATACTACTTATTATCACAAATTTCTTTAATTTCAAACGGATTTGACACCTATATTGACGAACTATCCTAACATAAGCATAATTGTTTCCCCTTCTGCAACATAATATCCAGCCCGTGGACTCATATAAATAACATTTTCACCCGATCCAGAATACTCTACTTTATAATTTTTTAAAGTTTTCGTTGCCTCCTCTTTACTCATACCAACAACATTTGGTAAAACACTATATTTTTTATCCAACCAGGTATATTCTTTTGCCATTCCTTCACGACTTGGTTCAATATTTAAAATATCAATTGCCGATAACATCACATTACGAGCAATCGGTGCCGATACAACGCCTCCATACTGAGTAACCCCTTTTGGATTATCAATCGCAACATAAACGACAATCTCTGGATCATCCGCAGGCAAAAATCCCATAAAAGATAAAATGTAATTTCCATCCAAATAAGCTCCATTCTCTACTTTTTGTGCTGTACCAGTTTTACCTCCAACCCGATAATTTTCAATATAAGCATTTTTACCACTACCATTAGCAACGACACTTTCTAAAGCATATCTTACCAAACTACTAGTCTCCTCACGAATTACTTGATCTGTCATTTCCGGTTCTATTTTTTCAATTAAACTATTTGTTTCACTTTCTAAGAAAGCTCCAACAATATAAGGAGTATAAAGTTTGCCTCCATTAATCGCTGCCGACACGGCTCTTACTTGTTGAATTGGAGTGACACTAATTCCTTGTCCAAAACTTGTCGTTGCAAGTTCTACTGGCCCCATCTGATCAATATCAAACAAAATACCACTTGATTCTCCATTTAAATCAATTCCCGTTTTATCACCAAAACCATAAGCATCAATATAACTCATTAAAGTTTCAGTTCCCAAAGTCTCACCAATCCGTACAAAACCAGGATTGCAAGAATTTTCTACAACTTCAAGCATAGTTTGAGTTCCATGTCCACCTGATTTCCAACAATGAATCGTTGCTCCATCTACATGAATCGCTCCACTATCCGTAAATGTATCTTCAAATAAATTAATGGTCTGTTCTTCTAAAGCTGCCGATAATGTAATAATTTTAAATGTACTTCCAGGTTCATAAGTCATCCAAATAGGAAGATTTCGATTAATAACTTCCGTAGTATAATCTTGGTAATGATTACTATTAAAAGTAGGTCGACTAGCCATCGCTAAAATTTCTCCAGTATCTGGATCCATAGCAATAATTAAACCTTGTTCCGGATTATATTTAGACATTGCATTATCTAATTCATTTTCAATCGCAAGTTGTAAATTAATATCAATCGTAAGTTGCAAAGTAATTCCACTCGTAGGTGCTTCATACACTTCAGTAAGCTCTAACTTATTTCCTTTTCCATCTGAAAAATACTTAATTGCCCCATCTGCACCCGTTAAATACTCATCATAATAAAGTTCAATTCCAGATAATCCTTGGTTATCAATTCCAACATAACCCAAAACATGAGATAAAACAGTATCATAAGGATAATATCTCTTACTTTCTTTTAAAAGATAAACCCCATCATATCCAAGAGCATCAATCGCTTCCGCAGTCTCATAATCAAGTCCTCTTCCTTCCGGATGAACCCGTTCAATCGAAGTCGATTTCGTAACATGTTTAAGCATATCTTGATAATCGGTTCCTAAAATATCCGATAAATCACGAGCAACTGCTTCTGCATCATCAATTTGCCCAGGAACAACAACCAAAGATACAGTTGTAATATTAGTAGCTAACACTTCTCCATTTCGATCAACAATTAATCCCCGATCCGCTTTAATA
Organism: Bacilli bacterium; assembly: GCA_017888105.1. Taxonomy (GTDB): domain Bacteria; phylum Bacillota_I; class Bacilli_A; order RF39; family UBA660; genus Caccenecus. Next base: position 2,939 of record JAGHGS010000134.1, on the reverse strand, counting down.
GGAAGTTCTCTACTCCATAAACTTTCTGCCAAATCAGAAATTTTTTCATAAGCAAAAACTTGAATATAAAACACTTTAATAATAATAGCAATTAAAATAATAACACTAATAATAAATACAAATCTTATTCTCTCATGAATTGTAGAAAAAAACATTAATCTTCACCAATAAAATATATGAAAATATAAAAAAATTAGAAGAATTATCTTCTAACCAATAAAAACGGTTCCTGATTTGGTAAAAATACTTCAATCAAACTCTCAATCTCTTCTAAAGTATAATGTCCTTGATACAAAATAGATACTAAAATAATTTCATTATTGATCTCACGAAACTTCGATAAATTACGTATAAATCTTGGTATAGAAACAAAAACATTATGAATTAATAAAACATAATTATTAATTTGAAAACAACTCATCTCCTCTGGTAAGGATGCTTGTCTTAAAGAATTTTGTTGTAATAATGATAAATATTCTGGTTTAATAAATTGTTCTTCTAGAAAAAATGCATTCGAATCAAGAACCAAAGAAACATCCCCACTAATGTTTAATTGTTCTAATATCTTTTTATTTTTAAGTTCTTCTTTTGACAAATTCAAAAGATTCAAAGAAATATTTAACGAATCATAATAACCCATTTCAATTAATAAATCTATTTTAAAAGCAAGAACAGTTTCTGAATCATTAAGAAAATTCAAATGAGTAGTATCCCTCTTAATTGATAAACCATACTGCTTTAATAAAGATAGATTATTTTCCAAATTACGATCAAATAAAATATCTAATGAATCATGATAATTAGCCATATGAATTCCATCTAATGATAGCATTTGAATATTCTTTTTAATAAGTGAAAAAGTTTTCGGATTTATAAGTTCATTTATATATTGTTCTACAAAAGAACAACTAAATAAATCAGATTGAACAAAAGAAAGAATATCATTTAATTTATCAAAAGAAAGTCCTAATAATTCTTTTTCATGAAGATGAATTTGATAAGTATTTAAGCTTTTTAATATAGCTTCTAATTGTTCATATTTCTTTTCTTTCATAATAATTCGTTCTTCTTCACTATATAAAGCATAATCATACCCATATTGTTCTAAAAGTCTTTCTATATTTTCATCACTATTAACTTTTAAATCTTGATACTGTTCCCATAAACGATCATTATATTTTTGATTAACAGAAATAACATAATCAACCACTAATTCTTGAATATTCAAATTAGGACATAAAGACAATAAATAATCAATATTTTTAATTTCACCATCCACATTCAATAAACGAATTAACTCATCTAAAGATTTATTATTTTTATTTATTTCCTTCAATTCTTTATTAACATCCTTTAAAGCTTGCGAATAAGAAGAATATAAATAGTCACTATAATTAATAACCATCATCACAGATTCATCTTGATCATCAATCATTTTTTTTAATGTTCTATTAATTGCACTTTTTTTCATTTCCAATTCCATAAAAACATCTCGAAAAGCAAGTAAACTAGTATAAAAATAATAAGATTTATCCCACACATCGGTGGATATCTTGGTAAGAAAAGGCACTACATCCGAAACAAGAGTTGGATTGTCATGTAAAAAATAAAGAAATGATTGAATTTCCTCCAAACTAATATTACTTCGCTGACCAACTGTTTCAAATCTATTTAATGCTGATATTCTAACAAATATATTTTTACTATTAAGATCTCGAACCAATTGATAAAATTCATCATTATTTACATAATTAAGTAATATTGCCAACTCATCACTGTGTTTAAAATCAAATACAATATTTTGATATTTGTGTAACATTTTTAGACATTCTTTTGCTTCAAAAGGATTACTAATTAGCACTAAACTAAAAATCAAATCTTCAAAAGAAATATCCCAATTTTTAAAAAAATCTCTTGCTGGATATTTACGAAAAAAATCTTGAAAATATTCTTTAAAAACTTTAATATTTTCTAACTTTTCATCATTTTTTTCTAATTTTAAAGCTTCAATTAAATAAAAAAGTTCCTGCTTCATCTCTTCATCCCCTCTATTTCATTCTTTTTATCAAAAAGAGAAAAAACCATTTCTAAATACTGTTTATGTTTAGCCACAACATCCTCATCTTGAATCTGTTCTAAATAATAAGATTTTGTTCGAATATATTGAGCCAAACGATTATTGATTAAACTTTTATAATACTCACTCGTATCTTCCTTCTTCATAAAAGCATCCAAAATTAAATATTTGCCCTTTTCTAAGATTCCAAATAAAACTCTAATTTTAAAATCTTTTACTTCATATAAACCATTTCTTAATTTCTTAAATCCTTTAAAAGACCCATTTAAAATACTATCAAAAAGTGTTTTAAATCCATCATAATATTCTAGTGGAATATTTTTCGTAAGACTTTCTAAAGCAACGACATTACCAACTTTAGACTCTAAGAAAAATAATTGATTTTCATCACCTGATATTTGAGCAATTTCCTCTTTTTCTTCCATTTCATCTAATAATTCTAATTTTACTCGTAAATCCAAGATAAATGCTTTAATATCATCAATATCGGTATGTTCTTCTAAAGCTAGTTTAGCATATAAAATAATATCTTGATACAGTTTTAACTTTAATCGATTAATACTAGATATAGAATAATAATCTTTTAAAACATCTTTCATTTTCTTCATTAAATCTTCTCGATTTAATCCCTCTAAAAAACAAATTTTAGAATAGATATCTTCTAGTTTTTCATCTATCTGATACAAATCCTGATTATTTCCATTTATTTTTTCCGATTTCGTTAAAGCACTCTTAAAAGGAATACTCGCTGTTTTCATTTGTTGTATTTCCCCTCTAATTTCTGATGCTTTCTCACTATTTTGTTTTAATAATTGCACTTTTTCTTCTAAACTAATTCCCTTTGGAATAACAATAAATGGTG
>JAGHGS010000133.1 GCA_017888105.1 Bacilli bacterium | reverse complement strand
CGTTTATATCGACATCAGCATTTTCTGATGAATAAACTTCATAATTCGATAATACCTTATTTGTATCATTTAATGTAATTTCTTCGCCAACATTTATAGTAATAGTAGTTCCATTAAATGATGGCTTCTTAGTATGATTATTTACTAAATTCATAATTTCTTGTTTTTCTTTATCTACATTATAAATCGTACCTCGATCATATCTTTCAGAAGAAAAACAAACAGTTTATGTTCCCATTAGTTCCCAAAGTAGGGCTTGAGTTGCTGCTCTATATTCTCTTGTTTGATGATTAGGATAGTCATAACCGTAATAAGCAATTAAAAGGGCTTTTTCTTTTTGTTCATTAGTATAATTAGTTACACTCCAATCACCCGTGTTATAAGATTCACCCTCTGGTATAGTAGGTTCGATACAATAAGCAGTTCTACCATTAAAAGAATAATCTTTTAAATACCAACTGCTATACTCACCTTTAAATGTATATGATTTAAACCAGTCTGTATTTATTTTAGTAAGATTAACAGTTTGAGCATTAACAGTTTGAGTACCTAAAAGCATTAAAAGAGCAAATAAAGGAAACATCATTAATTTAATCATTTTTCTCACTTTCAATTTCGATCTCCTCCTTTTTTGAAATTCTACTTGATATAACACAAGCAGAGTATAAAAAAAGCACCATTATTAATAGTGCCAAACACAATATAATTAACATTTTTTCCTCCATAAAAAAATTAGTATTTAAACTAATCTTTATATCTTTCGCAATTTTCAGAATTGCATTTTACATCCATATAAATACCTAAACCTGTTCCTAAATCATCAATAACTTCATAACACACAATATTATTAATATCAGTTGTGTCTTTAAAGGCTATTCTTGGAGCATCGTTATAACAATCACTTAATGTTTTATATTTTTCATCAATCCTACCTAAATGAATAGAATAAAAGAAATCATTTGGACTAGGAACACCTATATAAGATTCTTCTTCAACAATACTAGGAGTAGTTTCTTCTTCTATAATTTCTGGTTGACTTTCTACAACATTATTAGTTGATTCTGATTCTTCTTGATAAGTATTTTCATTATATGGCTGTTCTTGTGAATCAGTAGTAGAAATAGTATCATTTTCTACGACCTCTTCTACTTTTTCTTCAATTTCCATATTAGCATCTAATTCTTCTTGATTTTGATTATCATTAATTATTTCTTCTTTAATTATTGGATCAATGCTTTCAATTTCACTTTCTATAATTGTTTTATCATTAAAAACATTATCAGACTGGATTAAAATTAAAGATAATAAAATAATTATGATTTTAGGAATATAGTAAAGCATAATTAATCACCTATAAGTATATTAACTTGCTTGTATTCACTTGTCAAATCATTGGAATTAGTATGTTTACAATCATAGGCACCACCTCCTTTAAGGCATTAAAAAAGTTGCAATTTCTTACAACTTAAATTTTTCTATAAAATCTTGAAAATCTGCTTCTTCATCTTCGCCAAATTTATCATCGTTATAAACTTCTATATCAAACACACAAGCAAATTTTATAATGCAACTTTTTTTAATTGGAATTAAACCATCAGCAGAGCAACCAATTTCTTGAGTACAACGATATTCAGATTTACCATTATAAAGGCAAACTGTATAATAAACCAATTCTTCTGGGCTCATATTTTCAGTAGCAAAAACTATTTTCCTAGACATTTTCTTGTATTCAGTATCATCATCTATATATTGATCTAGTTTAGTATAATCATTAATACCGATAGTTTTTTCATCTACAAAAACATATTTGTATTTGGTTGTTATAGTTAATTGTGGCTCACCAAAACTTTTGCACTTTAATCTTTTATATTTTCTAATTAATTTGCAAACACGATAATAAGATCTTTCAATATCATAATCTATTAAATCTTTTTTCGATAATATTTCATTTTCTAAAATTTCATCTGCCATGATTTACCTCCAAACACTAAAAAAGAGAGACTTAAAAAGGATAATAACCCTAGATAAGTCTCTCTATTAGACTATTAACACATTGATAACTTAAATCATCAACCACAAATCGTTTAAATAAATGATTACTCATTGTTACATCACCAATCTTTCAGATGAAGTAAGTTAATACTGCTCACCACTTCAAACAATTAATTTTCTTCCAAATATTGGATATTATTCTAAAGGTTTTAGATTTTAAAGTCAATGCTTTTTTAACAAAAAATCAAAAAAATTAGGAGTTTTTCTTCGTTTCCACCTAATTATTTGATTTTACTATATTTTAACACTTGACTTATAATAGTCAAGAAGATAATTTTGGAATTTTTACGATTTTTTACGAAAATTTAAGAATAGATATATTTTATCTAATTCGTAAGTAATTTTATATCATTTTCACTATAATTATCTATTTTAGATTTTAATTCATTATAATACGAAATTGCATTATCATAACTAGCAAATTCTTTTAATAGTAGATTACCTTGTGATGTTTCATTAGTCTTATCTACAACGACTAAATAAACTTCATAATCCTTTGTAAACGAATTAAGTGTAGTTGTATCTGTTGTGATTAAAACTACACTGACAATATAATTATCAAATTCTTTTTCTTCATGCCTATTGGTGGAATTTATTTCTATACTTTTTAAGTATTCTATTGTTGGACTTTTTGATTTGACATTTTTATTTACTACTTCCATAATGCACCTCAAAAATTTCTTACATATATATATTATACACGATTATTTAAATAAAGAAATATCTTTACATAAAATAAATTTAAAATTTTACTTATTTTTTATAAATGAATAAGCCTTATCATAAATGCTTTCTAATATTCCATATACGAGAAATGGAACAAATATAACCGTAATTGCAACATCAACAAACATAGGAAATGCACTATAATTTAATTCTACTATTTCTGTTCTAAATCCCATATTTGTATCAAAGTAGAATATCTTTATTAAAAGTGTAAATACTAAAATTGATAAAGCAATAAAGATTATCTTTATACTTTTAGACATTGCTATCGCCTCACAAAACTTTAGAAAATATATTAATATCATAGTCGCATTTTACCAAAAAAGCAAGTCCTTTCTTAAACAGTTGTACAAAAGACATTTATTATACACTTGTATAAAATATTTTTAGAAAGTGGGGTAAGATATATGATTAGTAGTAAAGAAATCCTATCAATGAATTTAAAATATTACAGACAAAAATATAACTTATCTCAAGAACTATTTGCAGAGAAAGT
>JAGHGS010000013.1 GCA_017888105.1 Bacilli bacterium | reverse complement strand
TTCCTGATAATGGCAACATTCTTATAGATAATGAAGAAGCTTATGACAATGAGGCTTTAAAACAAAAGATGGTCTTTGTACCAGATGACCTATATTTTTATCCTAGTTATACTTTAATGGATATGGCAGAGTTTTATAAAGCAATGTATCATAATTTTGATATGAATTATGTCATTAATACAGCAAATACTTTAAAATTAAATCCCAATGCTAAAATAAGTAGTTTTTCGAAAGGTATGAAAAGACAATGTGCGCTTATTTGTGCTTTAGCTACGAATGCAAAATACATCTTTTTAGATGAAACATTTGATGGTCTAGATCCGGTCGTAAGAAAATACTTTAAAAAACTACTATCAGATGCTATGAGTAAAAAAGATACAACCATTATTATGACTTCTCATAATTTAAGAGAATTAGAAGATATATGTGATAATTTAGGATTATTATATAAAGGTAATATTTTATTTGAAAGTGATATTGATACTTTAAAAACAAATATGTTTAAAGTTCAAATATCTCTAAAAGAAGATTTTGATAAAAAAACATTTAAAAAACTAAAAATTCTTTCTTATAAAAAAATTGGAAGTGTAGCAACTTTAATTATAGATGAAGAGGGGAAAGATAGCAGAAAGTATTTAGAGAGTTTAAATCCAATTATATTAGATTATTTACCTCTTACCTTAGAAGAAGTATTTATTTATCAAATGGAGGCGTTAGGTTATGAATTTGAAAGCGTTATTTAATTTTAATTTCTTTAAAGAAAATATTAGAAAATCAAAAGGATTACTAGCATTCTTACTCGGTGTAATACCAATTATTAATATTATTTTCTTAATTATATTACTTACTACAAGTAATACTAATTTATTAATTTTTAATGAATTAAGTTTGCTAACTTATGCGGGAATGATATTTATTCCACTATCCTTATCAGTAACCTTATTTGGTTTTATTTTAAAGAAAAAAAGTGTAGACTTTGTAATGTCAAAACCAATTAGTAGAAGAAGCATTTTTATAACCAATACGCTAGGTGGTATTTTAGTTCTCTTAATTTTCATGATTATAAATACCTTAATATTTGGTTTATTTGGTTTAGTATTTGAAAGTTTAACCATTCCTTTTGCTTTATTAATAGATTACTTTTTATTCTGGTTTATTTCTTATGTTTTCATGTTTACTGTTACCAATTTAGCCATTATTTTATCAGGAAACTTGATTACCAGCATCGTTGTCGCTTTAATTATTCTTTTAATTGTTCCTTATTTAAATGGTATAAATTATCTAACTCAAGACTATTATTCCGGAAATAATTATATTGTATGTGATAATGAAGATTGCAAACCAACAAACTATTATTGTTATAACAATTCTAATTGTGAAGAACATTTACTGGATAATGAGTACAATTTATATTATGGAAAACTAATGACTTACAATTTTACTGCACCACTAGCCATGTTAAATGAAGCTGCTAACGAGAATAATACTTTTTATAATTCTATGAGTTTAATTAAAATGGTTGTCCTAAGTGTTATTTACTCGGTAATTGGTTACTTTGCTTTCAAAAGAAGAAAAATGGAAAATAATGAAACAAGTTTTAAAAATTCCTTTGTTCATTATCTTGTAAAAGGAATTACACTTTTCCCAGTTTGTTTAGTAACATATGCGATTATTGAAGGGGCTGGTGCTATTGGTTGGCTAATATCAATCGTGGGTATCATTATTTATTCTATTGTCTATGACTTAATTACTCGAAGAGAAATATATAAACCATTTAAATCATTAGTAATAAGTGTTTTATTATTCTGTATTTTTACAGGAGTATATGCTTTAAACTTTGAAGTATTTGATAATCCTGAAAAAGTAATTAAAAAGGTTGATTCTATTACTTATGAGGGAATGGAAATAACGGATAGAGATTTAATTAATAGTGTTATCAAATCCTTATTAGAAGAAAATACCACAGGAGCAGGTTATGTTTATAACTTTATATTCACATCTGGAAATACCCAATATGAAGTAACCGCAGATATTGATGAAACATTAAATAGTTTACTTCAAGATGAATTAAACATTTGGAATAAAGAAAAAATTACCAAATTCAACTTTAATCGCATTGATTATATTGAATATAACAATACAACGATTCCTGTAACCAAAGAAATAAAAGATTTAATTAAAAATAATATTGATAAAATAGATGAATTTAATATAAATAGTTTATCTAATACCGATACACTATTCTTATATAGTTATCACAATCATCGCTATGAAAGTATAATGATACCTGTTAAATTAAGCGAAGAATTATTTAATAAAATAATAACTTATCAAAATGAATTATTCATTAAATATCAAGAAAAAACAAGTTATGAAACATATTATGATTTATACGCATATGAAAGTGATTTGTTTACAGATGAAGATTACTATGTCTTTAACTATGTAATAAGAAGCAATACGGAAGAATTTATAGATTACTTAAAAAATGACAATAAAATTGACATCAACAAAGATATAGCCTACATTCGTGTATATGATTTAATGAAAGAATATACGATTACCATTAGTGATATTGCAGCCTTTAAAGAAGAATTTGACAGCTACAAAGAAAATTTAAAAGATAACCAAGAATATGAGTCTTTGCTTAATGAGTTTAAGGAAATGCAAGCAGATGGAGTGGCTGGTAATGAATATTAATATTGATTATACGAAAAGAGAGCCAATCTATGAACAAATAGTAAGAGAAGTAGAAAAATTAATAACGCTAGGAGCATTAACTCCAGGAAGTCAAATTCCTAGTGTTCGCTCTCTTGCTTATGATTTAGGAATTAATCCTAATACTGTAAAAAAAGCTTATGATATCTTAGAGGAAAATGGACTCATCATTTCTAAATCTACCAAAGGAACTTTCATCAGTGATAACACTTCGAAAGCGAAAGAATTAAAAATTGAAGAATTAATAAATAAAATAAATGAGATTACGAAAGAATTAGAAACCTATGGAATCAAAAAGGAAGAAATAATAAAAAGGATGAAGTAAAATGAATATAGTATACAATGTAGTAATGATTTTGTGTTTTCTATTTAGCATGTATTTTGTGATAACTTCCTTTTTTACTTTTAAAAAAAGAAAGAAAAAATTAATCAGTAATAAAGAACATAAATTTGCCATTTTAATTCCTTGTCGAAATGAAGAAGAAGTAATTGCAAGTTTAATTGAAAGCATAAATAAACTTGATTATCCTAAGCATTTATTTGATTGTTATGCCATTCCTAATAACTGCACGGATAACACAAAAGAAGTAGCGCTAAAAAAAGGTGCTAAAATAATTGAGATAGATAAGCCAGTTAAAAGTAAGGGGGAAGTATTAAAATATACTTTTGATTATTTACAAAATAGTGATTATGATGCTTATGTAATTTTTGATGCGGATAATATTGTTCACCAAAACTTTCTAAAAGCGATGAATGATACTCTAAATGAAGGATATTTAGTCGCTCAAGGTTTTCGTGATGCCAAAAATCCTAGTGATAATTATTTAACCGGAAGTTATACGATTTTTTACTACTTACAAAATATTTTTTACAATCAAGCAAGAATGGTTTTAAAAAGATCTTCTGCGATTAATGGCACTGGCTTTTGCATCAAAAAATGCGTTATTGATGAATATGGTTTTAATGTCAAGACTTTAACAGAAGATAGTGAATTTACCGGCATATGTGCTCTAAATAATATTAAAATTGCCTTTGCCTGTGATGCTATAACATATGATGAACACCCAACTAGTTTCAAAGCTTCATGGAATCAAAGAAAAAGATGGAGTAGTGGTTGCTTTGAATGTCTAAAAAGATTTGGAACAAGCTTAACAAAAAGTTTTTGGAAAAATAGTTCCTTTTGTTCTTTTGATTGTTTATTATATTATTTAGCCCCAATCGTTCAAGTAATATCTTTCGCTTTACCATTATTTATGGTTATCATGAAATTTATTCATGGATTAATGATAGATAAAATAATACTAGATTTAACAAGCCTTTATTTCTTCATATTATTTTATATAGGCAGTATCATTTTAAATATAATAGTCATTAAATTATTACATAAAAAAATAAAAGATCATTATAAAGGGATTTTAGGTTTTTCATTATTTATCCTAACTTGGATACCAATTAACATGATTTGTTTATTTAAGAAAACAAAAAAATGGGAACCAGTAAGTCATACGAGAAATGTAAACATTGAAAATATTTTAAATTAATTCGACATTTTTTTCTGAAAGTAACATAAATTTCATATTTAAGAGTTGACTAAACCTAGATTTTTGATATAATTAATTTAGAAGGTGACAATAATGAATTTAAATAAAAAAGGTTTTACTCTAGTGGAATTATTAAGTGTGATTGTAATATTATCTGTAATTGTTTTGATTGCAACCAATGCAGTTGTTCCAATGGCAGATAGTGCTAAGAAACAAGTATTAGCAATGGAAGCAAATTCTTTAGTAAAAGCAGCTCAAACATTATACATTCAAGAAAATTCAACAAATTCAAAATGCTATACATATGATGAAATTATCGAATCTGGTTTAATCGAAAAAAATGATGATTCTTATACAGGAAGTATTTCAATTGAAGTAGGAGAAGATGGAAACTACTCATATAAAATATGGCTATCCAATGGTCAATATACAATTAATGGAGTAACTCCAGATGTTACCAGTGATGATGTTGAGGCATCCGCTGAAAATGCTTCAACCACTTGTAGTGCAAATTAATCTAGTTAAAACTAGATTTTTTTTAAAGAATAATTTATAATGTTACTGGGTGATAAAAATGATAATAGGATCTCATGTATCTTTTGGTCGAGATGGACTACTTGGAAGCGTAAAAGAAGCACTAAGTTATGGTGCTAATACATTTATGTTTTATACCGGTGCTCCTCAAAATACGTTAAGAAAACCAATTGATAAAGAAAGTACGATAGAAGCTTGGAATTTAATGAAAGATAACAATATAGATATTAATACAGTTATTTGTCATGCTCCTTATATTGTAAATTTAGCCAACAACTTAGATGAAAGAAAATACAATTTTAGTACAGAATTCTTAATCAATGAAATTAAAAGATGTGAAGAAATGGGAATTAAATACATTGTTTTACATCCTGGATCAAGTGTAGGAATTGATCGTAATATTGCATTAGATAATATTGCTTTTGCTTTAAACCAAATTTTAAAAGAGGATACTTCTGTTAAAATTTTATTAGAAACCATGGCTGGTAAAGGTTCTGAATTAGGCTGTACACTAGAAGAAATAAAATATTTAATAGAAAAAGTAAACAAGAAAGAATTAATTGGTGTCTGCATTGATACTTGCCACTTAAATGATGCTGGTTATGATATGAATAAGTTTGATGAGTTTTTACAAAAATTTGATGAGGTGATTGGCATAAATTATATTGGCTGCATTCACGTAAATGATAGCAAAAATCCACTCGGTGCACATAAAGATCGTCATGCCAATATTGGCTATGGAACAATCGGCTTTGATACACTTCTCAAGATTATGAATCATGAAAAATTAAAAAGTGTTCCCAAAATATTAGAAACACCATATATAGGAGAAACAGATGATGATAAGAAAAGAATCTATCCTCCTTATAAATTTGAAATTGCTATGATAAAAGAAGGAAAAATGAATCCCAATATGATGAATGATATAAGAGAGTTTTATCATCATTTTTAATAGCAAGAGCTCTTGTTTATTTATTTAAAATATGTTATATATAAATATGTAAGTGTTATCCAAATTGGATACCTGCGGTTTTTTTGCAGACGCTAATCAGCGTCTTTTCTGTTGCTCATCTCTAATAATAGAAATGAGCAACATTATTATAATAAACAAATACTTTATTTCTTCGCTCAATTCCATCCTCCTACTTTCATAAAAACCCCTTGAATATTTCAAGTAATTTAAATTACTCATAAAAGAAAGCTGGCGCTACCATACTAGACAACGGTTATTTATTATGAATGATACTATGAAAAAAACAAAAAAGCGTATGACAAAGTTCGGCACATAAAAAACTTCTTAAAAAGAAGTTAAATAAAAGAAGAATAACGAGAACTATACTCTAAAAATAACTTTTTAATTTTTTCAAAATTTTCAGGACTAAATCGGTCTTTATAGCGATCTAAATTAAGCAATTTTGGGTTTTGAATAATTTGCTCCCAATTCTTACTTAAAAACTCATAAACAAAATTGAGTTCTTCTTGACTGAGATAAACATTTTTACTAATAGCAAAATTATTAACATCTTGTATAGTCATTCTTCCCATATAAGCCTTGATTAAATTATACATAATATCACCTAATATATTGTATGAAAAAACTAATTTTTTAAATACTAATAATGGTGAGATCTATGCCAAAAAAAGTAATATTAATCATCACATTACTTTCTCTAGTTTTTTTATTTTTTATTTATCGCACTTTTGATTTAGCTTATAATAAAAAAGAATATTATCAAACAGAAGCACAAAATATTAATGAAGTCTATGTAACAGGATCATCCGCTCCAAGAGGAAGAATATTAGATATTAATGGCAATGTTTTAGTGGATAACGTTGGAGTAAATACAATAATTTATCATAAACCATCTGGAATTACTTTAAAAGAAGAACTGTTAATTGCAGAAGAATTAGCAAAACTAACAAATTTTGAATATGAATACAATGCCTCAAAATTAAAAGATTTTTATAAGATTAAATATAGTAACAAAGTTGATTTATTAATTACTGAAGAAGAATATAAATTATATAACGAACGAAAAATAACTTCGGATGAATTAGAAGAAATGAAATTAGAGCGAATTACTCAAGATATGATAAATAAAATGACAGATTTAGAAAAGTATAGTTCTTACTTTTATTATTTAATGAACGAAGGATACAGTTATGATAATAAGTGTATCATAAAAGAAGTAAGTGATGAAATTTATGCAAGTATTTTGGAAGCAAATTTACCTGGAATTTTTGGAGAAATGGATTGGTCAAGATCTTATGTATACAATGATACGTTAAAGACAATTTTTGGATCCATAAGTAATTCTTTACCAGCCGAAAAAGAAGAACTTCTAAACGAAGGATATAGCCTAACCGATAAAGTTGGAATCAGTGGTTTAGAAGAATATTACGAAGAATATTTAAAAGGTGAAAAAGCAATTTATAAGGTAGGTAGTAATAATACTTTAGAATTAGTGAGTGAGGCTAAAAGGGGAAATGATTTAGTTTTAAATATTGATATTAATATTCAGTTAGAAGTAGAAAGAATTATTAAAGAAGAAATGATTAAAGCCAAAAAAACAGCAAATACAGAATTTTATAAAGAAAGTTTTGCTTTAGTAAGTGATCCTTTAACCGGAAATATGAAAGCCATTGCAGGAATCAGATTAATAACAAATGGGACCGATTATTCTTTTCAAGATATTAGTATTAATGTAATAAAAAATGCTTATACGGTTGGAAGTGCTGTAAAAGGAGCATCCATGAGTGTTGGATATCAAAATGGCATCGTTGATATTGGTACAAAGATTACAGATAGTTGTGTAAAACTAGCAAATCAACCAGCAAAATGTTCTTATCGAAAATTAGGTTCTCTAAATGATATTGAAGCTCTTGCATTAAGTTCAAATTATTACCAATTTATTATTGCTTTAGGTATCATGGGATATGATTATACATATAATATGAATGCCGTGGCAACGGAAGAACATTTTAATATATATCGTAATACTTTTGCTGAATTCGGATTAGGTGTTCAAACGGGAATTGACTTACCAAAAGAAAGTAGTGGGCTAAAAGGAACAACAATCGCTCCAGATCTTTTAATGAATTTAGCCATTGGCCAGTATGATTTATATACTCCAGTCGAATTATTACAATACATTAATACAATTGCCAAAGACGGTTCAAGATTAAAATTAAACATAATGAACAGCATTAAAAATGGGGATGAAGTAATTTTAGAAAACAAAGTAGAAGAATTAAATAAAGTAAGTTTAGAAGAAAAATATTTTGATCGCATTAAACAAGGATTTAATAGTGTAATGAAAAGTGGTACTGGATACTGGTATATAAATCAAAAAATTAATGCCGCTGGTAAAACCGGTACGAGTGAATCTTATATTGATAGCAATTATGATGGAACTTTAGAGTCGTTCGTATTAAGTAATACCTTTTTAATGTATGCACCATTTGATAATCCCAAATATTCAATCGTGGTTATCAGTCCAAATACTAGCAATCTAAATAGTAAAAGTACGTATCGTTCTCCTGTAAATCGCTTAATTGCTAGGAGAATTAACGATTTTCTCTTTTCAAGTGACTAATTTAATGATATAATACTTCTAGTTGACTTAAAAGGAGGTGTTTTTCATGGCAAAAAATGAAAATAGAAATTATGTAACTTTAAGATGTACGGTATGTGGTGAAGAACTAAGATGTACAAGTAAAAACAAAAAAAATACTCCAGAACGTTTAGAGATCAAGAAGTACTGTAATAAATGTCGTAAACATCAAGTTGTAAAAGAAAAGAAATAGAAACAATTATTAGAAGAGTGATTTGAGGAATATGAAAAAATATAGTTTAAAAATGCCAGTGGTAAGAAATTATCCACCAGTGATCGCAATTTATGGTCGCAAAAAACAAGAACATATCAATCCGAATTTAACAACCAAACCGATGACAAGACAAAAAAAGAAAAGATTTGGCATAACGAAAAAAAGTGAGGAGTGAGACAATGAATATTAATATTAATGATATCAAAAATGGTATGACCATTATTATGGATAATAATTTATATCAAATAGTAGAATTCCAACATGTAAAACCTGGAAAAGGTTCTGCTTTTGTAAGAATGAAATTAAGAAATCTAAGAACAGGTTCTATTACGGAAGATACTTATAATACCAATATTAAAATAGAAAAAGCCCATATTGATAGAATGCCAATGCAATATCTATATTCGGCTGGAGATAATTATGTGTTCATGAATAATGAAACCTATGAACAAGTAGAAATTTCTACTAAAGTACTAGGTGATCAAGTAAAATTCATCAAAGAAGGTATGGAAATTACAGTAGACTACTATGAAGGTGAAATCTTAGGAATTACTTTACCTGAAAAAGTAGAATATGAAGTAATTGAAACCGAACCAGCCGTAAGAGGTAACACAACCAATAATGCCCAAAAAGATGCAAAAATCGAAACGGGCTATATTGTAAAAGTACCATTATTTATTAATCAAGGAGAAAAAATAATAGTATCTACCAAAGATGGTAAATACTCATCTAGAGCTTAAATTGAAAAATTTAAGTTTTTTTGAATGTAGGAGGATTTATGGAAAAATTTCAATATTTAGATTATCAGGAAGTAAACGATAAAATTGAACAAATCATAAATGATAAAGGAAATAATCATCAAGTAAGAAAAGAGCGTCCCATAGGATATACCGAATATGGTTTACCAATAAATCATTATACAATTGGAAATGGGCCAAAGCATATCGTAGTAAGTGGATCTTATCATGCGGCTGAAATTATTACAACTATTTTTGCTGTGCGTTTAATGGATACAATGGCTAAAGATCCAGAATTTAAAGCAGATGAATATACTATTGATTTTATCCCAATTGTAAATCCTGAAGGGTATTTAATTACAACGGAAATGCAAGATTTATATTTAAATAAATTTTCAACGGAAGAAGAAAAAATAGCGGCAGCAAAAGTCTATTGGGCAAATTATCGGGCAGATGCTGCCATGCCAGCCAAAGTAAAAAAAGGTGAATTATCAGAAAGTGCATTAAGAGAAAAGAAAAGCTATCAAGCTTTATTTGATGACGTTAATTTAGATGAATATTTAAAAGATTATCCGGAAATAAAAGATAGTGTACTTGATATTATTAAGAAAAATAATTATCCAATAGGTGTTTTAGCAGCATGGACATCGAATGCAAATGGAATTGATTTAAGTCAAAATGTTCCTTATAATCCCGCAATGAAAACAATGTTAGAAAGCGGCCAACCATTTTACAATGGGACTGCTTATGCTAATACTAGAAAAGATATTCCTGGACCAGTAAATACCCCATGCAAAGATTTAAGCCACTTTTCTTTCGAAGCGGAAAATCTTGCGATATTAAATTTCTTTGAAACGCTAAATCAAACTCCAGGTAAAGAAATTATCGCTTATTTCAATTATCATAGTGTAATGGGAAAAATGTATCAAAGACCAGTAAAAGAAGAAGGAATCATTAATTTATATAACATTGACTATGAAAAGAAAGTAATTGAAAACTATGTTTCATCAAGAATTTTTAGAACTGGAAATGCTTATGATATTATTGAATCAGAAGATCCTTATAGTTATATGAATGAATACTTACGTTTAAGATATGGAATTGATATTCAAGTAGAATTATCTAGAATGGGATCTAATCCGATTGGACCTCTAGCAGATCCTGATACTTTCGAAAATGTTACAGTAAAACCTAATTTAAAAGCCTTCCAAAACTTTGTAAAAAACTATGATTTTATTAAAAATTATTCAGAATTTATTGGTACTTTAGTAAAGAAGTTAAAACAGGATTATCCAAACTTTAATGTTTTAAATATTTATGATTTAGTAGATAAAATTGCTCGAGAAAATCCAACTCTATATACGAAATTAGAAGAAGAATTAAGAAATAAAGAAAGTCATAATGCCCATGTAATTAGTTATTTTTATGATGAATTAAAAAAAGCACTAGAAGCAAACAAAAAAGAAAATGAAGAAGTAAAAACAGAGGATCGCCTGAATGCTTTTAATAGTACTTTTCACTTATTCTTATCAGAATTAATAGAAAAATTAAATAATAATCGAAAAGTAGAATTAACAAAAGAAGAAATCAATTTATTAATCGATAATATATTTAGAGATTATCCAGAGCTTATTACCAAAATTAAATATAATTCTCTAAATAATTTACCAATCATTAATTTATATCAAGAATTATCACAATTAATTCAAAATCAAATAAAAATGGGTAATTTAATGAATAAGCCAAAAAGAGATGGGTTAAATCCTCTTGATTTTCCAGATATGGACATATTAGTAAATAAAGAAAATCCTTTACCAGAAAACTATGAAGCTCCTAAAATAATTGAAATAGATAACCCTTACTATACTCCATTTATTCCTGGAACAAAATTAACAATATCTTCCATTGTAAATAATGCTTTTCAATATTTAAAAGAAGATGTTAAAAAACAAGGATATGAATTATGGATTGATTCAGGATATCGTACTCGTGAATATCAAGAAATTGTCTTACAAAACTATATAAAAGAAATGGGAGAAGTAGCTTATGAAAAAGTAGCACTTCCAGGAACCAGTGAACACGAAAGTGGACTTGCCATTGATTGTGGAGTTGTAATGGACGGTAAGTATTTTGATGAGTTGCCTGAAAATGCTCCAATTACGAAATGGATCCATGAAAACTGTTATAAATACGGTTTTATATTAAGATACCCGAAAGGAAAAGAAGAAATAACAGGATACAAGTATGAACCATGGCATTTACGATATGTTGGACCAAAATTAGCCAAATATTTAACAGAAAATAATTTAACATTAGACGAATATTATTTAAATAAGAGACAAACAAGATAGTCTCTTTTTCCTTGCCAAAGTAAAGTAATAACTATATAATAATTTTCTAAGAAAGGAGCATACAAGATGAAATATCCACTTATAGATATTATTGATAGAAATGAGGGAATGGTTAGATATAAAGGCTTAGTTCTAGCTTCCTTTAAGCCAGTAGATTTAGATGAAACAGAATTAAATATTTTTGCAACCATAGATTCTTATACAACGATTTATGATGGAAATAAAGCAACAAATCGATTTGACAGAAAAGATTTTGTTTCTATTCAAAATCCTGAATTATTTGGAAGTAAAAATGCGTTAAATGAAGATTTACCAAATATTATTTATTCCCCACTAGATACGGATATGGCTTACGAAGCACCAACAACGATTAATATTACAAAATATGTTGATTTAAATGAGTTTTTAATTAGTATTGGAAGAGAAGACCTTGCAACCAATCCTTATTTATCTAATGAAGATATTGCTAAAATAATAGATTTTGCTAATAAAAATAAAGAAGAATTAGGCTTTGACAGTATGCAAAGATAACAAGCAAAAAAATTGCTTGTTTTTAAATGTAAAAATATAAACAGGATAAATTCATAAAATCGCAAAAATGACACAAAGAGTATAAAAAGTGTCATTTTTTTGTTAAAATGATAACAAAGGAATGATGAAAAATGGCAAGAAAATCAAAAGTGTTAGAAGAAATAATA
>JAGHGS010000132.1 GCA_017888105.1 Bacilli bacterium | reverse complement strand
ATAGAAAATGGAAAATTGAAAAAGTGAGTATTTTTTGTGAGAAATAGCAAAAAAAGATGCAAAAAAAGGGAAAAAATTTTGAAGAAGGTAAAAATACCCATTTTTCCCTTTATTTATCGAAGAAATTGTTAATTTTTGACCCCACTAAAAAGTGTTGAGCCGATTTTTTTGTGTGACCAAACTTTACCCAGCCCCGAATTTTATGAAGAAAGAAGTAGTTTTAAAGTTATTTTCAGAAATAATATGTCAAATACTGAACAATTAGTAGGAAAAACATCTCCAAAAATAAAAAAGTATATAACAAAATATCAAGAAAAATAATAATGCACTTTTAGTTACCGTAAAATATTAAAAAAAATTGATATTGACTTGAAAAAAATGTAATAATTTGATAATATTAAGACATAATATGGAGGTCTGAATAATGAGCGTTGGAAAGAAAAATATAATTTTAGCATGTGTGCTATGTGCGAGTATAGCGGTTATAGGAGTGTCGTTTGCTTATTTTACTAGTAAAACAAGTGTAACAGGAGATGGAAGTGATGTAACTCTTACACCTGGAGATATGCTTAAAGTATCATATGATGCAGGTTCGGATGTAATTAATTTAGAGAATGCCATTCCTGGACAAAGTGATTCAAAAGACTTTTCTGTGAGTGTAACACCTACTGATACAGAAAAGAAAGTAACTTATGCAATTACTTTAGATATCAGCGAAAATACTTTCGAAAAATGTGATAGTGGTAATCAAGCAGCCGATAATATGTGTACAATTGATGCTGAGGAATTAACTTATACTTTGCGTAATAGTAGTGGAGTTTTAGCAAGTGGAAATTTAACAGAAACATCAGGAAGAATAACACTTTTAAAGGAAACAAAAACAGTAGAAGCCCAAACAACCTTTGATTACACATTAGAAATAACTTATGTAAATACTGGCGCCGATCAAAATCACAATACAAATAAAAGTTTAACTGGAAATATAAAAGTGATCTTTGCTGAAGAATAAATGCTAAAAATATATGAGATAATAATAAAAAAATGAATTTTTGATATTGCAAGTAAGAAGTTGTTATGTTATACTTTTAAATAGTAGGGAGTGTTCCAAATGAACGATAGTAATTTACAAGAACAATATGCTTTATTAGAAGAGGAGAAAAGAGAAAATAAGAAGAAGACGATTATCATTATTATTCTTTGTTTATTAATAATATTGGTAACGATTTTAGGAATTATTTTTTCACTATCCGGAAAAGAAAGGACATGTACAATTAATTGCGATTCGAATGGCGATGGTATCATTGATCTAAATATAGATTTAGATGGTGATGGAATATGCGATGTCAATTGCGATACGGATGGCGATGGAAAACCAGATATAAATATCGATTACAAAGGGGATCGAGTTCCACACTTTAATATTGATACCAATGGTGATGGAAAACCAGATGTAAACCTAGTTGATAAAGACACAGATGGTGATGGAGATCCAGACTTCAATATTGATATAGATGATGATGGATGGCCAGATATTAATATTGATTTTGATAACACAAATACTTGTGATGTCAATTGCGATACAGATGGCGATGGAAAACCTGACATTGACATTGATAGCAATGGCGATGGAAAACCAGATATCAATGTAGATACCGATGGTGATGGAAAACCAGATGACAATTTAATAAACCAAGATACCGATGGCGATGGTGTATGTGATCTAAATTGTGATACGGATGGCGATGGCTTCCCAGATATTAACATAGATACGGATGGCGATGGTGACGCTGATCTAAATATAGACAATGACAATGATGGTGTATGTGATGTCAATTGTGATACCAATAATGATGGAAAACCAGATATGAATATAGATGTTGATGGCGATGGAAAACCAGATATCAATGTAGATACGGATGGCGATGGAAAACCAGATGACAATTTAACAGATCAAGATACCGATGGTGATGGTGTATGTGATCTAAATTGTGATACAAACAATGATGGAAATCCAGATATAAACATAGATATCGATGGCGATGGAGATCCAGATATAAATATTGATGATGATAATGATGGTGTATGTGATCGTAACTGTGATACAAACCATGATGGAAAACCAGATATTGATATAGACAATGATAATGATGGCGTATGTGATTTAAATTGCGATACCGATAATGATGGCGATCCAGATATAAATATTGATAATGACAATGATGGTGTATGTGACATAAATTGTGATACCGATGGTGACGGCAATCCAGATATAAATATTGATTATGATGGAGATGGAGATCCAGACTTCAATGTAGATACCGATGGGGATGGAGATCCAGACGATAATCTAATAAATCAAGATAATGATGGCGACGGTGTATGTGATCTAAATTGTGATACGGATGGCGATAATATTCCAGATATTAACATAGATATTGATGGGGATGGAGATCCAGATATAAATATTGATACCGACGGTGATGGAAAACCAGACATTAATATAGATATTGATGGCGATGGTGACCCAGATATCAATGTAGATACGGATGGCGATGGAGATCCAGACGACAATTTAATCGACCAAGATACCAATGGCGATGGAATATGTGATCTAAATTGTGATACCGATGGTGATGGTGACCCAGATACAAATATTGATATCGATGGTGACGGCAATCCAGACATAAACATTGATGATGATAATGATGGTGTATGTGATCGTAACTGTGATACCAATGGCGATGGAAAACCAGACATTGATATAGATATTGATGGCGATGGCGATCCAGATATCAATGTAGATACCGATGGCGATGGAGATCCAGACGACAATTTAAAAGACCAAGATACGGATGGCGACGGTGTATGTGATATCAATTGTGATACCGATGGTGATGGCATTCCAGACAGTAACATAGACATTGATGGCGATGGTACTTGTGATTTGAATTGTGATAACAATGGCGATGGTGTATGTGATGTCAATTGTGTTGGCGATTTATACAGCAATGCTGATTTAAGTAGTTTAAGAGTTGAAAATTATACTTTAAAACCAAGTTTTGATAGCGATGTTACAGAATATACTGTAGAAGTTGATAATGATTTAAATAGTGTTAGTGTTAGTGCAACTGCTGTAAATGCAAGAGCCAAGATTATTGGAACGGGAGTAGTAAACTTAACAAGTACTTCAACAAAAGTATCCGTTACTGTTATAGCTCAAAATGGAAACACTAAAACATATTATGTAACTATTAATAAAGCAGAAAACCCATCAACTTCAGAAGATGGTGATGGTAACATTGATATCGGAAGTTCAGAAAATGGAATCTTATCTGTAAACTTTACTAAACCAATGAGTGCTCAAAACATATTGCCAGGATGGACTGGTTCTCATGAATTTACATTAACAAATAATTCAGACAGAACTGTAGTATATAACATTAATTTAATAAATGTTAAAAATACATTTACAAGCAATAATTTTGTATACAGTTTAGTAAAAGATGGAAGAACGCTTATTAGCAAAACTCCAGCTTTAAAATCTAGTGGAACAGTTGCAAGTAATCTAATTATTGCTCCAGGTCAAACGGTAAGTTTCTCAATGAATTATGAACTTATTAACTTAAAAAATGAAGCACAAGATTATGATCAAGGAAAGAATTATAGTGGAACCCTTGAAATTGAAATCGTTTCTGCAAATTAGAATGATATAGTTATCATTCTTTTTTTGCCTTATAGGAAAATACACGAAATGAAGTGATACAAAAAATGTAGACAGTGTAAAAAAGACACAGTCTACATTTTTTTGCTATTATAAATAAAAAGGAGGATATCTTATGAAAAAAAATAATATGAAAACACCAGAAGAAAAAGAAATAATAAATATTTAACAAAATTTGATTTAATAAAAGAATTACCAGGATTAAAAAAAACTATTCATTTTTAAAAGAAGTAGATAGTTGTTCACTACAAAATGCCATTACTGATTTAATGGTGGGTTTTGGATTGTTTGAAAAAGGTTTTGGAGGGTATCCGAAATTTAAGAAAAAAGGAGTGAAAGAAAGCTTTCGCACTAGCTTTGTTATAAGCAGTTATAAAGGTACAGTTTACGAAAATATAAAAGTAGATTTAAAAAGAAGAGTAATAGAATTACCTAAATTAAAGGAGGTTAAAATAAGAGGATATCGTAATTTAGATAAGTT
>JAGHGS010000131.1 GCA_017888105.1 Bacilli bacterium | reverse complement strand
GTAGTAGAAGAAACGAAAGAAAAAGATGAAGTAGAAATTATTAAACCTAAAAAATCAAGGAAAAAGAAAGAAGAAAAAAATGAAAATTAAAGAAGTAGTTGGAATTGCTTTTATTGAAAATAATAAACTTCTAATAGTACAATCAAGAAAAAGTAGTAAAACAAATTCATACACTTTTATTGGTGGAGGTGTAGAAAAAGGTGAGACTCTTATAGAAGCTGCCAAAAGGGAAGTGAGTGAAGAAATTCACAGTGGCTTTACCATAAATGATGATGAATTAGAGCTAGTATTTGAACAAACAGAACAAGCAGCTAGTGATCCTAATCTAACAATTAGAATGCATGTCTTTTTGGCACATAAGAAAATAGATGTTCCTCTAGTCCCTAATGAAGAAATATTAATTTATCACTGGTATACTCTAGGAGAGGATTACAACGTATCAAATTCGATAAGAGACTTCTTAAATTTTGCTACAGCAAATAATATAATAGAAAGGACTAAAAAAAGATAAATGAATGAATTAGTACCCAATGAAATCTTATTTCCTTATCAAACAACAATGAGAAGACTATATAATGTGAAAAAAAGAATGAGTGAATTGCAAAGCCAGAAAATGATTCAAGAATATATGCGCCTTGAACAAGAAAAAGAACTATTATATAAAAAATTAACTCATTAGAACAAATTTCGCAAGAGCAAGATAAAAGTAATGCGATTACAAGATAAGCTGAATATAGGCTTATCTTTTTACATTTAATTGACATAAATAACCAAACTCTACCTTTGGTATATTTCTTTTTCAACTACTTTTTATATAATAAGGGCAAGAGGTGAAAAAATGAACCAAGAAAAAATAGGTAAGTTTATAAAAGAGTGTCGAAAAAAGAAAAAATTAACACAAGAAGAATTGGCTAGTAAATTAGAAGTAACCGATAAAGCGATATCAAAATGGGAAAATGGTAGATGCTTACCAGATGTTTCTTTATTTGAAAAAATATGTAGAGAACTAGATATTAGCGTAAATGAATTATTAAGTGGTGAAAGTCTAAATGAAAAAAATTATCAAGCAAAAACAGAAGAAGTAGCAATGAGTTTAGCGGACAAAATAAAACAAAATAAAAGAAAGTATGTAAAGATAATCATATTTCTCATACTATTATTTTTCTTAATAACAATATTAGTGAATATCGTTCCATACTTAGAATTTGATGTTCCTTATGATTCTAGAATGATGAAATGTCAAGTAGAAAATGAAAAACTTACTTTTGAAATATTAGGATTAAGTGTTATTAATGAACATCATATAATACTTGAAAATGATACGGAACAATTATATTTTTTTACTACTCAAATTAATCTAAAAAATAAAAGAAGAAGTCATTTTGAATCATGGGATAGTATGGCTAAATTAATAGATGGAAAAAACGCATCTTTTGGCTATTACCACAAATTAGATATTGATCCAAACAAATCAATTAAAGTATATCATACCGATATTTCTCTTAATAAAATCAAGAAAGCAAATGAAAAAGAATTAGAAAAAATAATAAAAAGATCGAATTTAATGTGTGAAAGGAAATCTTATGAAAAAAACATTAATGATAATTAGTAGTACAATTTTTTATTTAATAGGAATTATTATTTTAGGGTTTTACTTGTATTTAGAAGTAGCACCAAAAGTAAGTATGGACGAATTAGATAGAATCATACTATTATTTTTATTAGCACTATTCTTTTATTTAGGAAGTTTACTATTATCTAAATATTTAAAAAATAACAAGCCTATGAAATTTTGTTTATATTTCATCTTTATCTTATATTTGATCACCTTAATAAAATTAACTTTATTTGATCGTGATTATGGTAGAGTAGGATTAAACTTTTTTAATTGGAATAAAGAAAATATCCAAGTTTATTTAAGAAATAATAACTTAATTCCCTTTAAAACAATTATCGAATATATAGTTAGACAAGATAGGGTAGCACTAATCAATTTATTTGGAAATATCATTGCTTTTGCTCCCATGGGATTATTTTTACCTTTACTATTCAAAAAGCAAAAGAAAACCTTTTTCTTTATTTTAACAAATATTATAATTGTTTTAGTAATAGAAATACTTCAATTTTTAAGTTTATCGGGTAGTTTTGATATAGATGATTTAATTCTAAATATTGGTGGAGCATTAATCATTTATAGTTTATACAAGATAAAAAAAGTAAATCAACTGATAGATAAAATATTTTTAATAAAAAAAGAAGAACAAGATAATGCTCTTCAAAACTAAAAAATTTTTAACTATTTATTTCATTTTCTATATTCATCTTTTCTTCTTTAAATATTCTTTCATCCATAAGTTTTAAATTAGGGGAAAGAATAGGTTCAAATTCCATTTGTGCCAAAATATCTTTTTTAATATCAATACCAGGAGCAACTTCAATTAAAGTAAGTCCATTTTTTCATCATTTCTTGAAGTTAGCTAATCTTCCTTTTCATATACATAAATTTCTGTTACTTTCCCAAGTAAAGCCTTATTATAATGAAGCTCTTTAATATTATCTGGAGCATCTTCTATTTTACCTTCATATAAAACTTCGTTATCATTTAAAATTACTTTAATATTCATTTTTTTAAAACTATCAATTTTACCATATACTTTCATATCAAAACCTCAATTTGTATTATACTACTTACAATGTTAAATATAAAGCTTTATTTGTTTAGATAACAAAAGATTGTTAATAAAAAAAGCAAAATTGTAAAAAAGGATTGATAGAAAAAAGTTTCTAAAAGTAGTATACTTAATTTGGAGGTAAAAAAAGATGAATTTAGGAAATAATTTATTTGAAGCAAGAAAAAAGAGTGGTTTATCCCAAGATAAAGTAGCAGAAAAATTAGGCATAACAAGGCAAACGATTTCAAAATGGGAAACAAACGAAACAACGCCAGATATTTATCAAGCTAAAAAACTAGCTAAATTATATAATTTATCTTTAGATGAATTAATAGAATTTGACTGTGATTTAAAAAAAATTGAAGAAGTAATAAAAAATACCAATGAAGAAAAAGAAGCGAAAATAGATTGGACAAATGCTTGGAGTAAAAAGTATCCAGTACTTGCAACATATCAAAATAGGGTAGATATATCAAGGTATGCTAAAGAAATTAGAAAATTGCTTAATGAATTAAGTAGCAATTATAACTATAATACTTTAGATAGTATGCTTGTTTTAAAAGATATACTTTATCATGAATGGAAAGATAAGAAATAACGGTTGAAAACATAAAAAAGCCTCATCAATACGAGGATTTAAATATCATGGTGCGAGACAGTAGCTTATTTAAAACTTTTAAGATCAAAATAAACCGATAAATCTCAAATCTAATAAATTTTAGCGCATAATTAAATAAATGTAAAAAATTCATTAGTTACAACATAAATTTCTAAATAGTTATAATTTTAGAATAAAAGTATTGTACCAAGAACAAAAGCTTGGCATAATATTTTTAGGAACATTTAATAAGTTGGGTGGAGCCAATCTTCAGAAAGAAGGGGAACAAGAAAGATTTATTAATCTTTGCTTTAGTAATTATTATCTTCCTTTTACTATTATTGTTATTTATAACTCTAATATAAAAGAAATCCACCTAACAATGATTTAGGTGGAACCATCATATATGGCAACACTCAATAGTAGCATATTGAATGTTCCTTTTTTATTTTACGCAAGCCTACCTGCTTACATACTAATAATATCATAGAAAAGAACTTTTGACAAGTTTGTTTTGTCTATTGAATTATTTAAATATATAATTTATAATTTTAATTAAGGAATAGGAGATAATTATGAAAGAAATAACTTATGTAACAGGAAATTGGGCGAAAATAGAAAGTGCTAGACAATATTTAGAACCGTTAGGAATAAAAGTATCTAATATTAAAATGGAAACGAATGAAATACAAGCTGATTCTGTGGAAGAAGTTGCCAAACATTCTGCAAAAGAAGCAAGTGATATTTTAAAAAAGGATGTTTTAAAAAATGATACTGGTTTATATGTAGATGCTTTAAATGGATTCCCAGGTCCTTATACCCATTATGTTGATGATACCTTAGGAGAGAATGGTATATTAAAATTATTAGATGGTGAAGAAAATCGTAGTGCAAAATTTATTGAAGCCTTTGCTTACTGTGAATATGGGAGTGAACCAGTAGTTTTTACTTCTGTCACAAAAGGAACGATTGCCAAAGAAAAATCTGGTGAGTATGGTTGGAGTTGGGATTATATATTTATTCCAGATGGAAAAGATAAGACAATGGCAAATTATCCAGATGAAGAAAGATTTCTATTATGGAGTAATGATGGTTATGAAAAACTTATAGAATACCTAAAAAATAAAGAATAAATCTTTTGACTTTTTTAATACACATATTGTCTATGATAAATCTATAAAGAAGATTTTGGAATTATAAGATCTGCTTTATAGTTTTTTTATATAATTATATCAGCTAACAATAATAATGCCATAACCAGGTTTGCATAACTGCAAATATTAATTATCAAAAATAAAACAAGATGTAAATAAGATGTAAAAACACTTTCAAAAGAAAAAAGCCCTTAAACAAAGGCTTAGAAAGACATATGGTGCTGAATGACTGAATTGAACAGTCCTCTGATGCTTACCATGCATCTGTTTTACCACTAAACTAAATCAGCATATCTAAATTATAACAAATATATAGTTTTCATGCAACATCTATGTTATAATTTATGCGAAAGGATGATGTTTTGTGAATGTACCTAATCATGTAGCAATGATTATGGATGGTAATGGTAGATGGGCAGAAAAAAGAGGAATGCCTCGTAGTGCTGGTCATCTGGAAGGAAGTAAAACACTTGAAAAATTAGCCATACATGCAATTGATATGGGTGTAAAAATATTAAGTGTCTATGCTTTTTCAACAGATAATTTCAAAAGAGACACAATTGAAGTAAATTACCTAATGGATTTAATAG
>JAGHGS010000130.1 GCA_017888105.1 Bacilli bacterium | reverse complement strand
GAAAGAGGAGAAAATTATTTAGAAGTAAAAAAGATAGTAGGAATTAATTTAATGAAAGGAAATTATAATTATAATAATTTTTATTTAGTAAATGATTATGGATTTATAAATAAATTAAATTATGGAGTAATAAAGAATGAATGCTTAGAAATGTATTTAATAAGACTTGATTTAATCAAGTAAAATGTATATAATTATAACGAGGAAAGATTCATTAAATGGTTAAAATTTATAAATGCAAAAGATATCGTAGAAATGAAAGAAATAGGGAATGGAGATGAAAGAATGGAACAAGCATTAAAATTTATGGAAGAATTTTTAAATGATGAAGAAATTAGAAATGTATATGATAAAATAAATGATGTAGAAAGATATGCCAAAAGACAGGGTGTAAAAGAAGGAAAAGCAGAAGGTAGACGTGATGAAAAATTTGAAATAGCAAGAAATATGTTAAAGATAAATTTAGATATAACTAGTATTATGGCAGTTACGGGTTTAACTAAAAATGAAATAGAGGCACTTAAATAGTTTTTAAAGGGAAAAATATTTTCTTTTAATCATTTCTTTTTTCTTATGTTTATATTATAATAGTGATAGGTGGTTGATATGATAACAAAAGAAAATCGAAAAGAAATATTAAAAATAGTTTTATTTGCGGTTTTATTAATATTTGCTTTTATTCATATTAAGGAAATATGGAATTTTTTAGGATTTTTGGTTAAACTTTTAATGCCTTTTATTATTGGTATTGTTATTGCTTTTGTTCTTAATATTTTAATTCAATTTATTGAGAAAAAATTACTTAATAAATCTAAGATGAGTAATAAAAGTAAAAGAAGTATTAGTCTTATTTTATCTCTTGCTTTTATTTTTACTTTTATTATTATTTTATTATTACTTATTATTCCTCAACTTAAAAATACAGTAGAGTTATTTGTAGATAATATGCCAATGTATGAAGAAAATGTAAAGATGCTATTAGATAAATTTAATATTGATCCAAGTATTGTAGCAGAAATTGAAGAAGGAGTGAAGAATTTTGGAGATGTTGCCATTGATTTTATTAAAAATAATGGTGATCAAATATTAGAAATTACTTTGGGAGTAGCTACTAATGTGATTAGTGTGATTGTTAATTTTGTAGTTGCGGTTGTATTTGCTATTTATTTGTTAGTTCAAAAAGAAAAATTATTATATCAATTAAATAAAGTTTTAAGAGCATATCTTCCGGTTGGCAAAGTAAGTAAAATAAGAGATATTGCTAAATTATCGAACCGAATTTGTGCTAGTTTTGTTTCTGGACAGTGTTTAGAGGCTGTTATTATTGGTGTATTATGTTTTATTGGTATGCTTTTACTTGGTATTCCATATGCAGCGACGATATCTGTTTTGATTGGTGTTACGGCTCTTATACCTGTTTATGGAGCATTTATTGGTACTATTGTTGGAGCATTCTTAATCTTTATGATTAGTCCACTTAAAGCATTAATATTTGTTATCTTTATTCTTATTTTACAACAATTTGAAGGAAATCTTATTTATCCAAAAGTGGTTGGTAAATCTGTTGGGCTTCCGGGTATATGGGTGTTTGTTGCTGTTACCATTGGAGCAAGTTTAGCTGGTGTAGTTGGTATGCTTGTGAGTGTTCCGGTTGCTTCTATTTGCTATAGTATTTTAGCTACCGATGTTAATTATCGAATAGAAGCAAAGGATAGTAAGAAAATTATTGCAAAAAAGAAAAGCGTTTAGTAAGTTTATATAGTTCACCTGATTTAACATGTTTTTGGTTAGGTGAATTTTTTTGATTTTAAATGAAATTTGACTCTGTGAAGTGGTCGTGTTATTATATATTTCCTAAAGAAGGGATTATATGGTATTTTATTCTAGAAGTGATGTGGATTCTTTTATTCTTTCTTTAAAGTATTTAGGTCAGGGATCTCAGGGAGTTTGTTATAAAGATAAGGATTCGCATAAAGTGTACAAATTTTATCATAGTTATTTTGATGGTGATTTTGAAGGGAGCTATCGAAAGGAAGAAATATTACAATTTAAAGATATTAAATCTTCTACTTTTATTTTTCCAAAAGATGTTATTTTGTTCGATCATCAAGTTATAGGAGATATTACGGTTTATAAACATGCTAAAAATTTATGTGATTTTAATCCTTTAAATGTTAATTTGGATCAATTTATGAAACGGATTGCTCTTGCTTTAAAAGATTTTGAGTTACTGTCTCAAAGTGGGGTTTTGTGTTATGATATGATGTATAATATTTTAATGGGGTATCGTATTTATATTATTGATACTTTGGAGTATTGTTTTAGTAATAAAACTTATCAAGAACGGTTGATAAATAATTTATGGGCTTTTAATTTAGAGATTATGTATTTTTTAGTAGATGGTTTATTTTTAGATATTGTTCGGAGTCATCCTAAATTAGGTATGATGTATGAAAATCAATGCTATGGTATGTCAATTTTAGAATTTATTGCAGAATTTCGAAATGTTTTATCAGAAATGATTGGATTTAAAATTACTTATTTAAGGGAAGCAAAGGAATTGCGGGATCTTTGTGTTTTGAAAAATAATTTAAAATATGAAAGAGATATTGTTGTTCAAGATCAAATTCTTTGTTTAAGGAAATAAGAGGGATATGTGTTATTCCTTTTTTCTTTTGATAAAATATGTTATAATTTTTTTAGTAGTAGAGGTGAATATATGAAGAAAGTTATTTTGGTTGATGGAAATAATTTAATGTTTCGAAGTTTCTATGCGACTGCTTATACAGGTAATATTATGCGTAATAGTAAAGGATTTCCAACAAATGCTTTATATGGTTTTACGACAATGATTAATAAAATTATTAACGAAGAGAAACCAGAATATATTGCGGTTGCTTTTGATATAGGGAAAAATTTTCGAAAACAAAAATATGATTTTTATAAAGAAGGTAGACAAGCAACACCAAATGAATTGTTACAGCAAATGCCAATTGCAAGGAAAATATTAGATGCTATGGGAATTAAATACTTGGAATTAGAGCCATATGAAGCAGATGATATTATTGGTACGCTTGCTCGCATGGCTGATTTGGATCAAGAATATGATGCTACGATTATATCTAGTGATAAAGATTTGTTGCAATTAATTAGTTCGGATGTTGATGTAAAACTACTAAAGCAAACTGGTTTTATAAGATATAATACAGAAACGTTTAAAGAGGCTTATGGAATTGATCCAATTAAAATTATTGATTTAAAAGCACTTGCTGGAGATTCTTCCGATAATATTCCTGGAGTAAAAGGGATCGGTGAGAAAACGGCATTAAAATTACTTCAAGAATATGGATCTTTAGAGGGTATTTATGAAAATATTGATTCAATTAAGGGAAAAACAAAAGAGAAATTAGTGTTAGATCGTGATAATGCTTTTATGAGTAAAGAAATTGCCACGATATATAAAGAAGTACCTCTAAATATTGAATTTGAAGATATTATTTATAAAGGGGCTAATGAACAATCACTTGGAGATATTTTTGAATCTTTGGAATTTTATTCGCTACTTAAAAATTTCGATCGAAAAGAAGTTGTCAAAGATGATATTTCTTTTCTAGAAATAAATGATTTATCAAAGCTTGTTCTTGGAGATGAAGTTAGTGTATTTGTCGAAATGGATCATGAAAATTATCATAAAGGAGAAATTTTAGGGATTGGTCTTAGTGATAAAGAATATAATTATTTTTTAGATTCCAAATATATTGTTGATTTACCTAAAATTTTAAAAGAAAAGATTGTATATACTTATCATGCGAAAGCAATTGATGTTATTCTTATGAGAAAACAATTGGAGCTTATACCAATTAATTATGATTTAATGATTGCCTCTTATTTGTTAAAAGGATTTACTAAAGATGATATTGCTTATCTTATGCATCCAGAAGGCATTAATGTTCTTTTTTATGAGGATGCAAAGAAAAATCATTTTAGTGATTTTGAAAAGTTAAAAAAGGATGTTGTTTTGAAATCGCGTTTTATTTATGATACAAGAGATGAATATGTGAATGGACTTAAAACAGAATCTATGTATGAACTTTTTAAAGATATTGAAATGCCTCTTATTTCGGTACTTGCTGATATGGAATATTTTGGAGTAAAAGTGGATAGTAAGGTTTTGGATGAAATAAAAGAAGAAGCGGAAGCAAAATTAAATATTTTATCGCAAGAAATATATCGTATGGCTGGAGTAGAATTCAATATTGGTAGTCCAAAACAACTTGGTGAAGTATTATTTGTTAAATTAGGACTTCAAAGTGGTAAAAAAAATCAGACAGGATATAAAACAGATGCAGCTACTTTACAAAAACTTCGGGGGAAACATCCTATTATTGATCTTATTTTAGAATATCGAAATTATAGTAAGATTATTTCGACTTATACGGCTAGTTTAGAGAATGCTAAATTTCCAGATGGAAAAATTCATACAATTTTTAAACAAACTTTAACAAGAACGGGTAGACTTTCTAGTGTAGAGCCAAATTTACAAAATATACCAATTCGAGGAGAAGAAGGAAGAAAGGTAAGAAGAGCATTTCTTCCAACGAATGATTTATTTTTGAGTATTGATTATTCTCAAATCGAATTACGTATTCTTGCTCATATTTCAGGATCGAAGGAATTGATTGAAGCATTCCGGAATAATCAGGATATTCATACGAAAGTTGCTGCGGATATTTATGGAGTGGATGAGAGTCAAGTTACGAAACTTATGAGATCTACTGCGAAAGCGGTTATATTTGGAATTGTTTATGGAATTAGTGGTTTTGGTTTAGGTGAGAATTTAAATATTAGCAGAACAGAAGCTCAAAATTTTATTAATAAATATTATGAACTTTATCCTGGTGTAAAAAAATATATGGATGATATCATTAAAGAAGCTTATGAAACTGGTTCTGTACGTACTTTATTTAATCGTAAAAGAGAAATTGAAGAACTTAATAATCGTAATTATATGATTCGAATGAGTGGAGAGAGAATTGCTCTTAATACCCCAATTCAAGGGACTAGTGCGGATATTATTAAGAAAGCGATGGTACTTGTATTTGATGAGTTTAAGAAGCAAGGAATTAAGAGTAAGATGGTTTTACAAATTCATGATGAACTTGTCATTGATACTTTAAAAGAAGAAGAAGAAAAAGTGACAAAAATTGTTAAAGATGTTATGGAAAATGTTATTAAGCTTGATGTTCCTTTAAAGGTTGGAATTGCTAAAGGAAAAGATTTATATGAGGCTAAGTAGGTGGTATTATGCCAGAAATTGCAGAAGTTGAAACAGTAAGAAATACATTAAAAAGACGTATTCTTCATAAAAAAATAAAAGAAGTAGAAGTTTATTATGAACGAATGATTGAAAATAATATAAATGATTTTAAAAAAAATTTAATTGGTGAATCATTTATTGATATTAAAAGAAGAGGGAAATGGCTTATTTTTGAGACAGAAACTTATTATCTGCTTTCTCATCTTCGAATGGAAGGTAAGTATTTTATAAAGGATAGAGAAGAAGCAAAAGAAAAACATGAACATGTTATTTTTGTGTTTGATGATGATATGACTTTAAGATATGCTGATACACGTAAGTTTGGACGTATGAACTTAATTTTAAAACAAGATTTAGAACAAACTGAATGTATTCAAAAACAAGGGTTAGAGCCAGGCGATAAAAACTTAACAGCCGAATATTTGCTTCAAAAATTTAAAAGTAAACATATTCCTATTAAGACAGCTTTACTTGATCAAACGATTATTAGTGGCCTTGGAAATATTTATGCGAATGAAGTATTATTCTATGCAAAAATTGATCCTTTAAAACCGGCGGGAAGTTTAACGAAAGATGAATGTGGAAAGATTTGTGAAGGCGCTCGTGAAATTATAAGAGAAGCTATTCAAATGGGTGGAACAACGATTCGAAGTTATACTTCTAGTTTGGGTGTTACAGGTCGTTTTCAACAGAATTTAAAAGTACATAAACGAGATGGAGAGTCATGTTTTGTTTGTGGTGCGAAAATAGAGAATATAAAAGTAGGGGGAAGAAGTACTTATTATTGTCCAAAGTGTCAAAAATAAAAGCAATAAACTATTCAAAGAAAATTGGTTTATTGCTTTTTTCATAAATTAATATTTTGTTTTTGCTAATTAAACTATAAACTTGGGCTGCAATTTGTTCGTATTTATATTGTAAAGAATTGGGTATTGGAATTAAAGATATTTCTAAATCTTCTTTTAAATTGTGTAAATATTCTCTTCCTTTTTTATTAAATCCTAATATTTTAATATATTCGAGACTTGCTAATTTGTTAATTTCTTTGGGAAGTCCGATTAAAATATGAACAAGCATTCTTGATATTTTGTTATAAGTGTATCTTTTGGTTTTAATGTTCATAATAAATTCTTCTAAGTTTTTAGCATCTATTATTTTTTCTTTTAACCGGTTTTCTATTCCTTCATCTACTGTTAAATATTTGCTTAGATCCATATCGGTTAGTATTTTATATTTGATAAATGGAAAAAGATCTTCTAGAGAAATATTTTCTATGAGTTTTATTGTTTTTCTTGGTACATAGTTGGTAATACTTTCTTTTTGTTTTAATTTATTGCGAATATTACTAGCACTAATGATGTTTGATTCTTCTTCTAAGCTATGATAATCACTGGTTCTTTTTATAGTTACAGGTTTTATATTAAATTTATTTTTATAAATGGCTTTGATATAAGAAATTCCTAGTAAATCATTAGGATTAAAGACATTTACATCGATATCTAAGGCTTTTGAAAGGGCAGTTGGGTAATTGATACCAGTTGCTAGTAATTCTTTTACTTTTTCGTTATATTGGGGACTATCTTGAGTTTTTGCTACTTTTTCTAATGTTTTAATATCATTGGATTCGCTTCCAAAAACTAAATAGGAACAACCTAAAATTCCTAATATCTTGATAGCAGCATCTGCAAAAATATCAGCGCTTTGAGAGCCAAAGATGAAGGGTAGTTCTACAATTAAATCAACTCCATAAATTAGAGCAAGTTTTGTTTTGTTTTCTTTCGATAATATACTAACTTCTCCACGCTCGAGAAAGTATCCATTTAGGACTAAAATAATTGTTTTTCCTGGAAATAATTTCCTAATCTCTTCAATATGATGAAGATGACCATTATGAAGAGGATTATATTCACAAATGATTCCTACTGCTTCCATTTATTATCACCTTTTTAAGTATATCAAAAAAATAGTGTTTTGAATATTTAATAAAATTAATTTTCTTTTTATCATTTTATCTGTTGTCAATGAAATGTCAATTGTATTTTTAATATAAATGGATTATACTTAATTTAGTAGAGCGTTAGGAAAACTAGTGCCTACTTCTTTTGGAAGAGACATGAACCTCTATTTTGTTCACAACAATATAGATGGTTGATGTCTTATTATTTGGCTTAAAAAGCCTTATAATTGAATCTAAAATTACTTTTAGTTTCACTAGCTTACTCCTCTCTATGTCAACCACCCCCTGTAAAGGAGATAAGTTATAGTTTGGAAAAAACTAGTAGACATCTTCCTAATGCTCAAGACTTTATTATCACGTATAATCATTTAAAAAGCAAGAAAAAACGTTTGACATAATTCGATGTTTTATGACCTCTATGTCGAAAATAAAAAAAATACCTATTTATTTAGGTATTTAGGAGTATCTATTTTACCGAGTAAGTAATCAGCAGAAATATTATATTTTTTACATATTGTATATAGATAGGGAGTTGCTATTATAAACTTTCCTTTTTCATAACCTACAATGTTTGATTGAGTTGTATTTAATAAATTGGCTAATTTTACTTGGGTTACTTTATTTTCTTTTCTTACTTCTTTTAATCTTTCTCCTGATAATTCTAAATTAGGTTCTTTTTTAGAGTTTTTATATTGTTTAATATTTGTAAAATTAAATAGGTAATCAATTGATACATTGAAAAAATTAGCGTAAGTGTTGAGTCTTTTTATGGGAATAATACTTGATTCTCTTTCGAATTGACTGTAGGTTGCTGCATGTACTTCAATTAAATCTCCTAAGTCTTTTTGGGTTAATTCTTTTTCTTCTCTTAAATATTTTAGTTTTTCGCCATATATCATAAAATCACCGACATTATTTTCTCATGATAAACTTTGATTTTATTTTAACTAGGATAATATTGATATTTTTCTTGACTTTTTGTCTAGCTATATTTATAATTTAACTATAAGCTAGGAAACTTATCATATGTCCATGATAGTTTATTTTCACGATCAATAAAATGAAGCCTAGCATCATGTTAGGAGAGAGATTATGAAATTTGAGGTATTAAAACAAAGTCATTTAAAAAGGAATATTATAATTGGAGTTGTGGTAGTAGCAGTTATTAGTGCAATTATATTAAACTTTACTAGAGCAAAATTTAGAACAACTGAGAGTATTCCTTTAGTAAATGGAACTATTAATTATAGTTTGGCAGATTTAAATATAGTAGCAATTACAGTTGACGGAGAACCATCTGATACTATACCAACTGGTAATTATGAATTAACAGAAAATAGTTATTGCACTGTAAATGGAGAAGAAGATAGCAATATTACATTAAGTTATGATAGTAATACTCAAACATTAAGTGTAATACCATTTACAACAAAGGGAACAAAATGTTATTTAGATTTTGTTACCTCAACAACAAAGAAAGTAGATACGATATTAGGGACAATCGAAGTAAACTTAGATACCCCAGATTTTAGTAAAACAAGTTGTACAAACGGAAGTGATGATGGAGGTAATTGTGAAGAAGAGACCGTAGGAATCTATGAAGAAACCACAAGTAAAGGAACAACATACTATTATAGAGGAGATGTAGAAAATAATTATTTGGTATTTGCTGATAAGTATTGGCGAATTATCCGAATCAATGAAGATGGCACGGTTCGAATCATTTATAGTGGAGAGAAATCAGAAGTAGATGCAGCAGGAAAAGAAACAATACTCGCCAATGGATATAATGATAGCAGTACACAATATACTCAAACACAAACAAGCGCATTCAATAGTTTAAGAGATCGAAGTTATTATGTAGGATATACATATACAACAGATTTACAAAGACCAAGCACCCAAAATGGAGGAACAGCAAGCACCATAAAAGGAATACTCGATACATGGTATAATAATAACTTGCAAAGTTATGATAGTAAGATAGCCAGTGGAGGAAGTGCCGGATTTTGTAATGGCCGAGAAATGGCAAGTGGATACTCGTGGAGTAGTCAACCAAGTAGCGCAATCTATTACGCAGCATATGAAAGAAGAGAGAATGGAACACCAAGTTATGAATGTAGCAATACCAATGACTTGTATACAACGAAAATAGGACTCATCACAGCGGATGAAGTCATATATGCAGGAGGAACAAGTAGTAATAACTATGGCTATTACCTATATACAGGAAACTCTTACTGGACCATGTCTCCGTCTTACTTTAGCGGCAGTCTTGCTTACGTGTTCCGTGTGGATTCGAATGGCAGCCTCATCCACAACAGCGTGTATCGCACGCGAGGTGTGCGCCCAGTAATCAGTCTGTCAACTAATAATGCAATAACAGGAAGTGGAACTATTAGTGATCCATATGTAGTTTCATCCTAAGCCCTGACACTTTTTGACAAACCTAGGTGAACACTAATAAAAAGAGAGTATTTTAATACTAAAAAGTGCGTCCAGTAAAAATGAATCATTCTTTTATTCAAAAATATAGTATTTATTACACGTTATAAATGTTAATATAAAAACTGATAAATATGTCAAAGTCAAAAGTTGATAGTTTATCAGTTTTTTTTGTAGCAATTCAAATTTCTACTATAATCAATACCAAGAATAGTAAGTAAAGATTGAGAAAAACAAAGACAAGCATATAAATTACCAAAGGCATATAAATCTTTTATTTGAGTTTCTTCTAAAAAGTGACCATTTGTTTTTTGATTTTTAAAAGTAAATTCAATACTAAATCTTTTCATATAATCTCTAACAGCACAAGACATATCACCATTGGTTAAAAGAAATAAAGGCTCTTTATGATTATAGGAAGAAGAAATGACAATATTAGTTTCAAAGCGGTAATTTCTAGTAATAAGAGAGTGAGGATAAGATTTATAAACATAAGAATAGTTAATCTATCTTCAACATACATATGGTCTAAAGAAATAACAACTTTATTATCAGGATGTTTAATTTTAAAAGAAGACATTAAAGAATTAATAAATTTAAAATAGAAATGATGAAAATCATAATTAGGATTATTAAGAGAACGAGTAATATATTTTTTAGCAGAATGAAGAGCAATATCTTTTAAGGGAGCAATAATAGAAGCAAGGTCAGAGAGA
Source organism: Bacilli bacterium (assembly GCA_017888105.1). Lineage (GTDB taxonomy): Bacteria > Bacillota_I > Bacilli_A > RF39 > UBA660 > Caccenecus. The sequence continues at coordinate 3,942 of JAGHGS010000130.1, read as the reverse complement.
ATAATAGTTCCGATTGAAGAAGAGAAGTAGAAATAAAAGAGATAAATTTAAGGGAAGGAAGAGGAAGATAAGGAGCAAGAGAAAGAGATTTATCAAACAAATTATTAAAAATATTAACATTAGGACTAGACAAAAGAGAATTTTTGTTATAAGATTTAGACATTGTACAACCACCTTTAATGAATATTTTATATAATTGATTATATCAATTCGGTTGTACAATACCTAAATGAGAAATAAAAGGCATAAAAATAACATAAAATTATGTCTTTTTTAATACTATAAAAAGTGGTGCCAAAAAATGTCTGGACATAAGACAGTAATTGATTGACAAGATTTTCTTGTCTTTTTGCTTTATTTAGGATATACTTTTATTAGGTGATATAGATGGAACTTAATTTAGCAACTTTAAGTAATGAAGCAGTAAATTATGATGAAGATTTTACTGTTGATGCTGAACTTTATAAAAGTGTAGGTATAATTGATTTAAAAAATTGTCATGTAAGTGGTACTATTTCGCTTAATTCAGTTTCTATGTTAGTGGTAAATCTTAATATTACTGGGGTTATGGTAATTCCTGATAGTGTTACTACTGAACCCGTTGATTTTCCTTTTACTTCAAAAATTGAGGAGGAATTTGATATAAATGACGAAAATTTCTTAGAATATTATCAAAAAGAGCAAAATATACTTGATATTATGAAGATTTTGTGGGAAAATATTGTTCTGGAAGTACCCATGAGATTTACGACCACAAAAGATGCTCACCTTTCTGGTGATGGTTGGAGTTTGGGTGAAGATAAAAATAAAGATAATAATATTGATCCAAGGTTAGCTAAATTGCAAGAGCTTTTGGATAGGAAGGAGTGAAAACATGGCAGTTCCTTTTAGAAGAACAAGTAAAACTAAAAAAAGAATGCGTCGTACTCACTTGAAAAAAGAGGTTGGAGCATTAACAAAATGTCCTAAGTGTGGGGCAACTATTAGACCTCATCGTGCTTGTACTAAGTGTGGTTACTATAAAAATGAACAAGTAGTTGAAGTTGATCAAAAAGATGCTGAATAGTTAGAGAAATCTAACTTTTTTCATGCCTAAAATGGGCTAGTAAAGTTTTATAAAATATGATATACTTTATTTAATATAAAGGAGTGTCTAAAATGAAGTATGATGATCTAGAGAAAACTAGAGATTTATTTGATATCCCAGATGGAGAAGTTCCAAGTCCGATTGATAATATTGATCAAGAGGGTGTTAGTAAAGAAGAAATGGTCGATGATCTTACTTTTGGACTTTCGGGTGATGATGCGGTAGAGCCTCAAAGAGAAGAACCATCTGAGGAAAATTCACAGGAGCCTAAGGAAGATAAGAAGAAAAAAGAGAAAAAACCGAAAAAAAGTTTGAAAGAAAAATGGAGTTCTTTATCTAAAAAGAAAAAAATTATTATTATTATAAGTGGTATTATCATTCTTCTTCTTATTGTTGGTTTAATTATCTTCTTTGTTTTAAGTAAAGATAAAAAGGAAGAAACACCAAAGCCAGAAGAACCAGAGGTAATTGTTGAGAAAGATAATTATATTTATCGTGATGGTACTTTGGTTTTTCTAAATCAAGATGATGAAGAAATTGGTAGTTATGAATGTACAAATAAAAGTGAAGATTTATGTTATGTTTCTACTTATAGTAATGAAGATAATTTTGATGGAGAAAAAAATGTTTATGAGGATGAAACATTAATAGAAAGAACTAGTGCTATTTATCAGGATAATTATGTGTTTGTATTTGATAATGAGAAGGCAGAAGATGAGAATATTATTTTATATAATATAGAATCTGGAGAATCTGAGGGAACTTATCATTTGGTTAAAGGTTTTCGTGATAGTAGTTTTGTTATTGTTCAAGATACTGATGATAAATATGGAGCTTTTGATTTTAGTGGTGATGAGATTAAGAAAGTATTTGATTTTTCTTATGATTATTTAGGTCAAATGAGTTCTGATGCAAATGTTGTTGCTAAGATGAGTGATCGTTATTATATTTATGATGTTAATGGAAAAAATTTGAGTAATGCAATTCGTTATGAAGTGAAAAGTTATAATGATCAGTATATTGTTGTAGATAATCATGGATATTATGTTTATAGTTATAATGGGGATTTAATTTATGATGATCCATATGATTATATTGAACTTTTAGATGAATATGCTATATTAATTGATCGAGGAGTTCTTTATGTTCGAGACTATGCGGGAAATAAATATAATGAAGTAGGAGTAGAACTTGATTCTAGTTATTATAATCCTTTGAATGTTTATAATGAAGATAAAGTATTTGTGGAAACAAAAAGAGCTTATGAAGTAGCGATTAATGAAGGAGTTATGGATATTACTTTCACTCGAGAAGATAAAGAAAGAACAGAATCGATTGATTTACAAGATGGTAAAATGAGTGCTAATTATCAATATATTAGTTATTTTGATAGTATATTATATTTTTATCAAGATGAAGAAAAAACAGATTTATTAGGAACGTATGAATGTTCTAATGCGAATTCTACGGATTTGACAAATTGTACAATTGCGACTGATTCTTTTTATAGCGATAACGAAGTAGAAGAAAATAAAAGTGAATCAGTAGGATGGATTCCAATTTATAATGATCGTTATGTCTTCATTCTAGATACGATTGATCTTAATAATCCAACAATTATTCTATATGATTTAAAAGATAAAAAATCTCTTGCTAAGTATAAATCGGTTGATAGTGGAGCTTATACTGGTAAAAAGGAAGTTACTTTTGTTGATACAAATGCTTCTTATGTAATGGCTCAGAATAAAAGTAATGAAGAATTTGGATTAATTCGAATTAGTGATAATGTTTCCGGTACAATTGCTTTTGATTATTCTTCTATTGAAAAAATAGGGGACTATTATGAAGTTGGTACTTCAAGTGGTACTTATCAATTATTTAGTAATGTTGGAGCAGAAATTACGAAATCTTATGGATATCCAATTGTTGATTATGTAGGAACTTATTTAAAAGTAGTGGATGATAATAAGTACTATGTTTATGATTTTGAAGGAAATCTTCTTAGAAAAGATGATGGTGCATATAATTATGTTGATTTACAAAATGATTATTATGTTGTTATTGATTCTTCTAATAAACTTAATATTCATAAATATAGCGATCCAACCTTTGCTCTTAGTGAAACGCTTGATGTAGGAACGACTGAATATGCTGGATCCTATACTGTTACAGTGGCAAATGGTGGTTTTGTTGTTACTATTAAGAGTACTAATACGACTTATACTTTTGATAGTAATGGTTTAATTCAAGTTAGTGGTTGAAAAAGAAATTAAAATTTGATAAAATACATTTATTAAAAGTGATGAACAAGAGGAGTAAGATTCAATTCTTTTATAGAGAGCTTATGGTTGGTGAAAATAAGTAAAGATAAAATCTGAAGGTTGCTTGGGAGCTGGCGATATGCCCGTTTTAAAAGACGTTATCCGATTAAGTGAAAAGAAAAGGTGGTACCGTGGAGATTCTTCACCCTTTGGTGCTATCTTTTTTTATTGGAGTGATGCATATGTTAATTAATGAAGAACATTTAGAAAAGAAAGAAATTAATTCAAAAGTTCATAAAGTAAGAGCCATTATAATGAATGATGAAGGAAAAGTTTATATTACCAATATGGATTATTCTTATAATTTTCCCGGTGAAAAGGGAATGGTTAATCGAGAAAATGATGTAGACTTGTTTTGGGTGGTAAATCCAAAAGAAATCAATTCTGAGCGAGTCCAGCTTACGAATTATGAAAAACATTATCATTTTCATTTAGTGAATTGTAATTTTAAGGAAATTCAAGATTTATTAGATGAAAAGAGTGAAAATGAATATAAGAGATTTACTGATGTTGAATTAAGAACAAGTTTGGAAG
>JAGHGS010000012.1 GCA_017888105.1 Bacilli bacterium | reverse complement strand
TTTCCAAGTTCTAAAAAAGCAATTTCTTATATTTTACGATATTGTGGTAGACCTTGCTTTGCACAATATCGTATAATAGATATTGATGACTCTGATTTTATCACTTTCTGGTATCAAAGACATGAAGATGATAAATTTGTTGTTGAAAAAATTCATATATTTGAGTGGATTTCTAGACTCATTAGACATATTCCTGATCGTAATTTTAAGACAATTCGTTATTATGGTATTTATGCTTCTCGGAAACATAATTTATATAACACTTGTAGATTATTAATTGATAAAATTAAATTACCATTTTACAAGTCTTTAACAAAATGGCGTAACTTAATGCTTACTACCTTTAACATCGATCCTTTAAAATGTCCTAACTGTGGAACTATTATGAAACTCGAATACGGTTAGAAAGAGGTTATGGTAATGAAAAAAAATCCAGATGAAATTGAATTTATTTGTCCAAAATGTAAAACAAAAGAAAGGATTCCCACAGAAATAGTAGAAATGTTAGACTATGCTGATCAAATTGGTGTGGATACTTCTGTACCTCCTAGATTTGATTGTGAAAATTGTGATGGTAAAATGGTACCCATTTACTATATCGGGGCAAAAGGTAGAATTTACGAATATAAAGAAAACTAAATAAAATTTTTAAAATACAAAAATTGGACTTTTTTTGCATGTCCAATTTTTTAATTACGAACATTTATATGCATTTATTTTATTGAAAGCATTTTCCTATAAGATAAAAAAAGTGATAAAAATCACTCTTTTTATGAATTTAAGCAAATACCATTTTTACATACATTGTTTGTTAAAAATTGTCTTGAACCATCCGGTCTTAAAATATATTGTGCCTCCATTCGGACATAAGGGTTATCCGCATCTACTACCCAAACATGAACTGTAATTTGATATCCAACTAATCCAGTTCCACTTGTATTTTTAATTTTTTGAATAGTTGGGGTATGAGAAAAATAACCAGCCCGAAGAGGAATTCCCATATCTGCTAAATCTCTTTCAAATCGAGTTCGGTCGGAACTTGATAATGTTTCTCTTGGATTTGTATTTGGATCTACAGCACATCCATTATTCGTTAAATCTACGGAAAGAATGGCATTTGTATTATAAGTTGCATTTCCATAACTACAAGATCCACCAGAAGATGCACTAACTATAACTTCTACGCTTGCTGATTTCCCACCAGCAGTAGCCGTTATTGTTACCGTTCCAGATCCTACTCCTGTTATATTTCCATTTGATACGGTAGCAATATTGTTATTTGAGCTACTCCAAGTAACAGTTCTATTGACCGCATTTGATGGGTAAACACGAGCAGTTACTGTTTTGGTCTCGCCAATATCTAAGTAAATTGTTTTAAAGTTTAACGATATACTTGTTACATTTACTGGTCCTTGGCTACCTCCGCCTTGGCCTCCACTATTTCCTTCTCCCGGTTCTTCTTCGGTAATTTCTTCCCATTTTGCCGTTAGAGTTATATCACTCGTTATCTTGGTATTAAAATCAAATTCTTCATCATTGTAGTACCATCCTAAGAATGTATATCCTTCTCTTGTTGGATTGTTTGGTTTTATAACGTTTCCGTTTTCACCAACTCTTTTACTTCTTATTTTGCTACCACCATTTGAATCAAACGTAACTGTATATAAATTTCCTTCTACTTCTAAAATTGTTAATGTTGCTTCAATTGGTTCGGTTGTATTACCATAGTCATCGGTTGCTATTATCTTGATTGGATGCTCACCAATTTCTGTAATATTAGAATAATCAATTGCATTTCCATCTTCATCTTTATCTTCTGTATAATAAGCAATATCACATTCACTTGTTACATCAAAGCAGGAACTAATAAAATCTTCTAATTCATAAGTATCTCCTTCATATATTTCTACATTTTGAAGAATTAAAACTGGTTCTCTGGTATCCTCTATAATTAAATTGACCGTATATTCTTCACCTTGTAATTCAATCGTAATTCCATAAGTAGCTGGAGTTAATAAGTAATTTTCTACACAATCATAATCATCAAAATTTGGTTCATCGCTACTATAAATTTGTTCTACTTCTTCTGCTGTACATAATGAAGTATCATAACTTAATTCAAATTCATCTGGATAAGTAATTTTGATTTCATCAACATCTATATTTTCTAAAGTATCAAAATAATCCGTTACTTCTGGTAAACTCGATCCAGCTTCAATCACTAATTCTTCTTTTACTTCAAATTTTGGTATTGCTGGGTCTATCTCTTCTGGTTCATTATTTCTTGTTGCTAAAATAACGATAATTACGATTATAATTAATACTAAAGCAGAAGCTCCAATAATTAACCATTTTAAGCGATCTTTTTTGGCATATTTTTTTATATAATTTTCGTCAAATATAAATCTTTTTTTCAAGGCTATCCCCGTCCTTATTATATTACTATTTAATATTATCATGTTTTTTTAAAAATTGCTAGATATTATTAATTTATTCCATAAAAAATGGGATTTAATATCCCATTACTTCTTCTAAAGATTCATCATTATCTATGAATTCTTGGGTTTCAATCATTTCATATTCATTTTTCGTATTTCTTACTACAATATTTTTAATTCCAGCATTAATAATCATTCGTTTACACATAGCACATGGTCTAGCATGACGTACATATTCCCCTGTTGATACTTCAATTCCTACCATATATAAAGTAGCGTCTAAACAATCTTTTCTAGATGCACTGATTATAGCATTTGCCTCTGCATGAACACTCCTGCACATTTCATAACGTTCTCCTCTTGGTATATTCATTTCTTCTCTTTTGCAATAATTTAGATCAATACAGTTCTTTCTTCCTCTTGGAGCACCGTTATATCCAGTAGCAATAATTTCATCATTTTTAACAATTACTGCTCCCCATTTCTTTCTAAGACATGTACAACGTTCTAAGGCTACTTCTGCCATGTCTAAATAATAGTTTATTTTATCTACACGATTCATAAAATCACTTCCCTTAATATTGTAACAAATTTTATTTTTTCTTACAACTCTTAAACTTGCATTATATTTTGCATTACCTTTTTTAATGTATTATTCATTATTAAATTACTATACAATATATTTTAGAAAGAGGTTGGAAAATATGGCATTTAATTTAAATGTAGAAAGAAAGGAATCTATTAATAAATGTGTAAGATTTCCTGTGCCCCTAATGAATAAAATTGAAACTATTTTAAAGGATTATGATATTTCTTTTTCTAAGTTTGTTATACAGGCTTGTGAATATGCTTTGGAAGAATTAGAAACCGAGGAAAAGAAAAAGATTAAGAATTAGCAACAATTGTTGCTTTTTTTATTTAAAAAGAAGCATTATTCTTCTTTTGGCTCAACACTTTTTAGTGGGGTCAAAAATTAATAATTTCTTCGATAAATAAAGGGAAAAATGGGTATTTTTACCTTCTTCAAAATTTTTTCCCTTTTTTTGCATCTTTTTTGCTATTTCTCACAAAAAATACTCACTTTTTCAATTTTCCATTTTCTATATTTTTTTGACTCTCCCCTGAGTAACTTTTTCGTAAAATTGTAAGTGCTCTTAATCTGAAAAATTCAAAATTT
>JAGHGS010000129.1 GCA_017888105.1 Bacilli bacterium | reverse complement strand
TCTTGTAAAAACAATTTTTTATCATCGTCATTTAATTCGGATAATTCTGATTCCATTTTACAGCACATCACAATAACTCCAGCTTTCTCCTTATCGGCATATTCACTTACTAATTTTGTATAATTATTTTCACCCAATACAACATCATCTTCTAATACATTAGCTACATAAATAAGTGGTTTTAATGTAATAAAACTAAAATTTTTCATCAAAAGTTTTTCATCATCACTAAAATCTACTAACCTAAGAGGAATATTCTTCTCTAAGTTTTCTTTTGCTTTCGTAAGTACCGCTACTTCTGCTACCGCCTCTTTATCTTTAGTAGTTTCAGCTTTTTTCATAATCTTATTAAGTCGATTCAGGATAATTTCTAAGTCAGCCAAAATAAGTTCCACATTAATAATTTCAATATCTCGAATTGGATCCGTTTTTCCCTCAACATGGGTAATATTAGGATCATCAAAACAACGCACTACTTCTACAATTGCATCAACTTCTCTAATATGACTTAAAAATTTATTGCCTAAACCTTCACCTTTAGAAGCCCCTTTTACTAAGCCAGCAATATCTGTAAACTCAAAAGTAGTAGGAACAGTACTTTTCGGAAGATATAAATCTTCTAAAAATTGCAATCTTTCATCCGGAACCGTTACCATACCAACATTAGGATCAATGGTTGCAAACGGATAATTAGCAGCCAATATATTTTTCTTCGTAATCGCATTAAACAAAGTAGACTTACCAACATTAGGAAGTCCAACAATACCTGCTTTTAAACTCATAAATTCACCTCTTCAGCACTCCTATTATAACATGTTTTTAACTGTTTTTGATAAGTTTTGAAATCTCTAAGACCAGGTACCAAATCCAAAGAAAGAATAAACTCTTTTTTTGCCCTTTTATCTAAATAATTCCACATAAACATCACCAAAAAAGCAGCACTAAAAAATTATCTTAAATTGTGTAAATGTACAGCAGTATTATGAATATAATACATAGCGTAAGCGTAGTACATTGAAACAACTTTAAGTAAATGAATATACTTATATTTATTAGAATAACGACTCGCTATTCCCTCATATTTCTATGAATCATCTGCTGCTTATCAATATTATAATTAGAAATTAAAATATTGTAAAGAAAAATACCATTTAAATGGTATTAACAATTTCTTTTAAAACATTGAAAATCACTTTTTTATCATCAGCAGAAATAATAGGATAAACATTCATTTTTCCCATTTTCATTTCATAAAGTCCATAATAAACATTCAATTGATGCTCACGATTATAAGTAAGATCCGTATAAATAATATAATTCTTATTTGTATCTTCATCAAAATAAGTGGCGATTACTTCACAAGAAACACCATTAACTTCTACTATTTGTCTTTTCATTATAATAGCCTTCTTCTATAGCGTCTTGTATAGATTCTAGTTGAACAATAGTAGAATAAACATCATTTGTAATACCAACATAATCTTGCACTTGATTATCATCAATAAGATAAACTCTTTGATTATCCTTTTCATAATAAGATGAAGTATTCTCAACATAACCATTTAAATTATATAAATGATATCCTAAAGGAAGAGAATAAGTACTAATATCTATTTTTGTAAGTTCACAAGTATAAAGTGAATTTTTTCCTTTAATACCTGCTTTTAAAGAATCTAATTGATTTAAATTATACAAATAATATTCATTTACCCCAATATATCCATCCATCGGAACAATTTCAATTTCTCCATTTAAAGTTTCCCTACTACCAACATAAACAGTATATTCTTTTGTCTCAACTACTTTATTAACATAATCCAACTCTAAAGAACTTGAATCAACATAGTATGGTTCATATCCAGACGGTAAAGCATATCCAAGCGTTCCATCCTCCAAAGTGTAATCTAAAAATGCACAAGTAATTGGAGCATCTTTTAAATCTCCATTAACATCGATAGAAAAATCCAAATTTTGTGAAGAATTAGCATTCACAAGAGAAATACCACAAGAAGTAAGTGCACCTGTAAGTAAAATTGCCCCTGCATAAACGGTTAAATTTTTTTTCATAATTACTCCCCCTTTTCAATACTTGCTATTATAAAACTTTATGCAACAAATGTCAATTATTTGTCAAAAGAATAAATGTAAAAAAATGTAAATAATCGTAAATAAAAAACACCAGTTAAACTGATGTTGTAGCGCCTCCAAATCCCAAAGGAAAGCCAATAATATACCAAACAATTAATAAACCAAGTAAAATTACACCAACTGCTACACTATAAGGAACTTGAAAACGCAATGTTTTAAATAAATTAATTGGTTTTTTATTTTGATTATATTTTTCCAAATAAGCAAGATAGATAACATAATAAGAAGCAAGCGGAGTAAGACCCATGGTAACACTTTCACCAAATCGGAATATTGTTTGAGCAAACTCTGGACTAAGTTCTACATTCATAAATGCCGGTACAGCAATACCTGCCATAATCGCCCACTTAAATGTTGATCCTGGTAAAAATAAAGTAGCAATAGCACTAATAACAAACAAGATAATAATTAATGGGAAAGATCCTAAACCATCAATTGTCAAAATATTAGCAAGTGCTGCTGTAATGACTTCTCCAATATTTGTACTTTTAAAAATACTAATAAAAGTAGAAGCAAAGAAAATAAGCACTAATGTTTTACCAATACCATCTAAACTATGTCCCAAATCATCACATAAGTCTTTATTATTTCGAATCGTTTTCGCACCAACACCATAAAAGAAACCTAATATAACAAAGAACATAGTAACAACAAAGACAAATCCTGTACTAAAGAAAGAATCAACACTAAAGAGCTTATCAATATAAAACTCCTGAGAATAATCAAGTAATGCTCCAGATAAAGGAAGTCCTGGGATAATAGAGTAAATAAAGAATAACAAATATAATAATCCCGCAAATCCCGCAATTATTAAACCACGCAATTGTCTCCTAGTAAGCGTAAATTCTTCTTCCATTTCTTCTTCAGGAAATTCATATTTTGGAAGTTTTGGTGCAATAATATTTTCTGTAATAAAGGTTATCGCTAAAGAAACCAAAATTACAGCTACTAACATAATGAAAACAAAAGCAGTAGTACCAAGAGTATAAGATCGATCAAGTACATGAGCACCAAGCAAAGTATAATCCATTAATGCTGAATCCGTACTAGTAAGAAAAATACTAATTCCAGATCCCGCAGATAAAGCCGCATAACTAGCAATAATACCAATATAAGGATTTCGATGCCCATATATAAAAATTAAAGCACTAAGTGGAATTAAAACCACAAAAGGAAGATCTCCCATAATACTAGAAAGTACACAAATTAAAACTAACACAAATGTTACTGTTTTCTTTTTCGCTTTTTTTGTTAAAAGAGTAACTACCGTTTTTAAAAAACCACTTTTTTCCATTACCCCAATACCAATTAAAATAATAATTAAACTAGATAAAGGTTTAAAAGAAACAAAATTAGAAACTGTAGTAGTAAAAATATATTTAAGTCCACTTAAATTAAACAAACTTTCTACAGATACTAAACTTTGCGTATAATTAAAACTAATATTATCTGTAATAGAATTATAAGTTACTTGAATACCAAGTAAAGATAAAAAACCACTAATAACAATAGTTAATACAATTAAGACCAATAAAGTCATAATTGGATCGAGTGTAATTCGATCCTTAATATTTCTTTTCTTCATTTTCTTCACCCAAAACTTTTTTTAGTTTTTTCATAAATTCTAAACGATCCATCATCACTTCACGTCCACAATTCATACACTTAATTTTAATATCAACCCCTACTCGAACAATTTTCCAATTATTTTCACCACAAGCATGTGGTTTTTTCATAATAACAATATCTCCTAAATTAAATATCTTTTCCATGATGTACCTCAATTTGTTCATAAGGAATCTTTATTTTATTTTGATCATAAGCAAGCTTTACTCTTTTTAATATTTCACGATTCACTCGATAACGATCATCCTGATTACAAACTACATAAATAAGATAATTAACCTGACTAGATTCCAATCCATTGACTCCAAGATAAGCAGAATCTGGTAAAACAACTTTATCCTTTTTAGCTTGCTCAATTACATCCACTAAAACCTGTTCTACTTTTTCTACTTTTTCTTCATAAGCAGTTGGAATATTAATATAAAGAGTTGCCTTCTTTTGTGAAGCATTAATAATAGTATCAATATTACGATTAGCAACAATCATTACTTCTCCATCAAACCCTTTAATCTTTGTCGTCCGAAGACCAAGTTCAATTACTTCCCCTGTAAAATCATTATAAGTAACAATATCCCCTACTGCCAAATAATTTTCCATAATAAGCATAGTTCCACTTATTAAATCTTTTACCGTATCTTGTAAAGCTAGACCTAAAACAACTCCTGCAATTCCTAAACTTGCAATTAAACTTTTTGTATCAACACCATAAAAATCTAAAATAATAAGGATAGCAATAGCGATTAAAATATATTTAAAAACACTTTGAAATAGCTTAACAATGGTCTTTCTTCTTTTAACTTCAAAAGAAGTTTTACCTTTAATCATTATTTTTTCAATACCCTTATTAAACATTGAAATTAGAATAAATGTTATTAAAATAACCATAGCTGTTCCAAAGATTTGCTTCGTCATAATAAAATCTAATAATTTTTCTAAAAATTCCATCTTATTCTCCTTCGATATTAATATTGAGTTCCTCTAAAATTCTTGCTAGCTCTTCATCATCTTTATAAGGAATTTCTATTTTCTTATTATTAATCTTAACTTTCACCCCAAGTTTTTCACGACATAAATTCTCGTAAATACTATAACGAATATCAAAATTATTATTTCTACTAATCGTATGTTTTTTAGGTAAATCCAAAGAATTAATCAATTTTTCTGTATCTCGTACACTTAAATCATCACGTACTATTTTAAGTGCTAATTCTTCTATTTTTCGTGAATCTTCAAGTTTACTCAAAGCTCTCGCATGTCCCATGGATAATTCTTTAGATTCAACTAATTTAATTACCATATCTGGTAAAGTAAGAAGTCCTAGCATATTTGTTATATAGCTTCTACTTTTAGAAAACTTACGAGCTAATTCTTCTTGCGTAATATTATTAATTTTCAAAATATTTTCATAAGCTTTCGCTTCTTCAATCGGATTTAAATTTTCACGCTCAATATTTTCAATAAGAGCAATTTCCATCATTTCTACGTCATTAAATTCTTTAATAATCGCCGGAATATTTTTAAGTCCAGCAAGTCGAGCTGCTCTAGTACGTCTTTCACCTGCTACTAACTCAAATCCTTTAATTCCTTTTTTAACAATGATTGGTTGAATAATACCATGTTCTTTTATGGAATTAGCAAGTTCTTCCAATGCTTCAGAATCAAAAATAACACGTGGCTGATAAGGATTACTTCGAATTTCATCAAGTGGAATTTCTATAATTCCCCCACTTGTTTTTCCTTCATCCACAATTTCCTTTTCAAAATTATCAAAATTAATAACTTCATTAGAAAATAACTGCTCTAATCCTTTTCCTAAAGCTTTTTTTCTAGTTTCGGTCACGACTAATCACTTCCTTTGCTAAATTGGCATAAGCCATTGTCGCTTTACTTTTTGGATCATATTCATTAATTGGTTTTCCATGACTTGGTGCTTCTACGAGTCTTACGAGCCTAGGAATAATCGTATTAAACACTTTATCTTTAAAGTATTTACGAACTTCCTCAATAACTTCTAAACCAATAATCGTTCTACCATCAAGCATGGTTAATAATACTCCTTCTATTCGTAAAGTTGGATTCATACTTGATTGTACCATAATAATAGAATTTAGAAGTTGTGTAATTCCTTCAAGTGCAAAAAATTCACATTGAACAGGAATAATTACAGAATCACTTGCAACAAGTGCATTCATAGTAGCAAGTCCCAAAGCTGGTTGACAATCAATGATAATATAATCATAGCTATCTCTAATTTCTTCGATTGCCTTTCTAAGTTGTTCATTTTGTCGAAATTCAGGATCTTCTAACATTTTTTTTACGAATTCCACATCTACTCCAGCAAGATTAATCGTTGATGGTAAAATAGATAAATTTTTAAATTTTGTTTTTTTTATAGCACTCTTAATACTGCAAACTCCGGCCATAACTTCATAAATATCATGTTCATAATCACCATTAGAAAGTCCTAGTCCAGTCGTAGCATTCCTTTGGGGATCTAAGTCAATTAAAAGTGTTTTTTTTCCCTCTACACCCAAAGCAGCAGCGAGATTGATGCTAGTGGTAGTCTTACCAACTCCACCTTTTTGATTAACTAATGATATTACCTTTGCCATTTATGCTACACCTCTTTAT
>JAGHGS010000128.1 GCA_017888105.1 Bacilli bacterium | reverse complement strand
GCCCAAAGTAACGACTTATGAAAATATATACAAACTTATGAGAAAATGACACTTTAATAAATGGGAAGTGTCATTTTTTACATATCTAAAGACTTTTTAATTGAAATATCCTTTATGTGAAGCATAAGTCATACTTTTAATGAATTGTTGACAATATAAATTTATGCTAAAATTAATCATAAAAATAATTTAAAAATCATGCTGTGATTATATTTTGTTTCTTAAATCAATAAACAAAAAACTATTACTTTTCACTTGATTATCCTAAACTTATCAAGATATGATTTATTAATGGTTTGTTGTGTGATTAATGCACTCGAACCCTTTGCAAATCATAGACAGATAAGTAGTATATTCAAATGCAGGGCTAAAACATAATATAAGTGTCCATAAGTATTATAAAAAGCTAAATTTTACTTTATAAGCTAATCTTACATTTATGTTATTTTAGTACATTAGATAATATGGTATATTGTATATAAGAATTAAAGAAAGAGGGGTAGCTTGATGAACAAACATGGCATTAGATTGATTAGTTTTATTTTAGCTTTATTTTCATTCATTATGATCTTTCAGAATATAATGAATGACCAACAGCAATTACCTTTAGGTACAACAGAACAACTTGTATTAAATATTGCTGAAACTGGTACTACGAAAGAACAACTTATTTCAGAGTTAGATAATATCACGAATAAGCACAATGCTACTCTAGTAAAAATTGTTATTCCTAGTGATGAGTATAAAAATAAGAAAGACATCATTTACTTTGGAGATGAGAAACCAAAAAGTTCTGACATTATTATTGATAATAATAATATTAAATGGTTAGATTCAAGTTTAGAGGGAAAATTAATTTCATCTAAAGATATTGGTAATAGACCTTTATATGGAAATTATGCAGTAAAGGGAAATCAAAATTTTAAACAAGATATAGAAAACTGGGCTAATGATAACGGAATTACTATTCAATGGTTGAGAAAAGTACCGTTTATAAAAAGTTTGTATTACAATTTAGTTCATAATGGTGTTGGAAATGTTATTTTAACAGCATTATTATTATTCATTTCAGTATTATTGACATGGTTTATTTCACACTCAAAAGGAAGAAGTATAAGATTATTGGGTGGAGTAGACATTAAAAAAATTCATATTGAAGATACATTAACACTATCAAAAATGTTTATATCCAGTTATTTAATTTCACTTATAGCATTTTGGTTATATATTGGAATTACTAATGATTTTAAACAAATTACATTATTGTTATCTAAGGATATTATAACACTATTGGTATTGGCTGTTGTTTCAGCATTGATTAGTTTCGGTATTTCAATGATTGTCAAACCAAAAACAGAACATCTTGCGAAAAGAGAAATTCCTTTCAAAAAATTTAGAATGCTCAGTATTGGCACTAGAATTATGTCAATAATATTAGCTCTTTTGATAGTACCAAGCACCATAACATCTGCTTACATTTTACAGCAGTTATCTAATGAGTATTCTTTATGGGAAAATATGCAAAGCAATGTAAGTATATCTTTCGGCGATTTAGATTCATTAAGTACAGACAAAATGTTGCCATATGTTGATGAGTTTTTTGCAAATATGGCAGATAATGATAATTTATCCTTATCTTTATCTATTGATAAATCTATACAATTAAGTGAGGAAGAATACGGTGGTTATGACCACATAATAGTTACTGATAAATCATGGATTGATTCTTTTGATATTGGAATAGAAGAAAATAAAAGTGGTGGAGAATTGAATAAAATTGAATTGAACAATTTAGATAAACCACTACAGGACTTTATAAATGTTCAAATGCCTTTATGGACTAAGACAGAAGAAATCCAGCCTAGCGGAATTAACTTCTATGAATTTAGCGGAGATAAATTTTTAGCTTTACCGCCAAATGTTGGCTACGGTGGAAGCACTATACAAGCTAAAAATCCATTAGTTATATTAGTGGATAATCCAGTACAATCATTAAATACAATAGGTTTTATGTTACCTGCTTGTTCAAGTGGTAATGTTGTTTTTCCAGATGAAAATTTATTGAGAACTGAATTAGCAAAAACGCCTGTAAAAGATTACGTTGTTTCGATAGATACTATTGCTGATGTTGCTTTATCACAAGCTCAAAAATTTGCAAAAGAAGCTGTATTCTATGTGATAGCTTGTGTTCTAATTTTTGTATCTATGATTTTTGCAGGTGTTCTTACTGCACAATTATGGGTAAGCGAAAACAAAAAACGAATATTCACGTTACATACATTCGGAAAGTCATACAAAGAAATTATAATACAAACCTTTGTGCATGAATCATTTATTGCAATAATCACGATAGTTATTGGAGCAGTAATTTCTTTTGTTATAAGACGACCAGAAATTATTACAATTTTATTAGTAAGCATTCTTATTTTGGTGTTATATTGTTTGAGCAATTTTATTGCTTATCATGTATGTACTAGACAAGCATTTTACAAAGTAGCAACAAGAAATGAGTAAAAAAATGGGGTGTAAAAATGGAAATTAAAATGAATAGTATAAGCGTTGTAATCAAGGGAAAACGCATTTTCTCGAATATCACGGACACAATGAATAGTGGAGATATGGTAGCTCTCACAGGTTCTTCTGGGTGTGGTAAAACGACCTTATTAAATTGTTTAGGTTTAATACAGCCGATAGAAAGTGGTTCTATTTTGATAAATGGCAAAGATACTTCAAAATGGAAAGATAAGGAT
>JAGHGS010000127.1 GCA_017888105.1 Bacilli bacterium | reverse complement strand
TTGACAATCACTCAATAATAATGTATAGTAAAAATATATCATAGAAAAACATAGTAGAAAGAAATTGAAAAGTTTTGACAACGTTTGTCGAATACCATGTATTATCTATTAAAATGTGATATGATGCCAAAAAGGAAGGAAGAGAAGAAGAATGGAGTTCGAAACTTTAAAACAAAGCCATTTAAAAAGAAATATTATGATAGGAGTAGTAGCAGTACTAATTATTAGTGCCGTAGTACTAAATTTTACCAGAGCAAAATACCGAGTGACACAATCAATACCTTTAGTCAATGGAACGATTAATTATACTTTACCAGATATTCAAATAGTAGGTTTGTATATCAATGGGGTAGAAGCAGAAGAGTTAGATAGTACGAAAAGTTATACCTTAGATACCACTCAAAGTACCTGTACATATAAAGATGGTAGCACAATTCAAAATTTAACATTAAATTATGATAGCAATACCAAAACATTTACGATTGCTCCTTATACAACCAAGGGCACTAAATGTACCCTGTATTTTGAAGAATCAAAAGGAACGCCAGCTACAGACGTAATAGAAGATGCCTATACCAATAATACAACTACACTTGCGTATGATGAAGCAAATAATTTAAGATACATAGGAGCAGACCCAAATAATTATGTTTTATTTAATGATGAATTGTGGAGGATTATTGGAGTATTTAGCGAAGATACTCATGGTGTAAGTGGGCAAAAATTAATTAAAATAATAAGAAACGATTCAATAGGTGATATTACTTGGGATAGTGCCAATACTAATGACTGGTCAACAGCCAGTTTACAAACAACATTAAATGGGGATTATTTAAATGGAAGTGGAAGCTATGCTAGTACTGGGATAAAAAGTGATACAGCAAGAAATATGATTGAAACCATAACCTGGAAACGGGGCGGAACATCAAATTATACAAGTGCTAGTAATGGACTAGCAAGTCATTTCTATGGATATGAAAGAGGAACAACAGTCTATAGTGGAAGACCAACAACATGGAGTGGGAAAGTAGCTTTAATGTATCCAAGTGATTATGGATATGCCACAAGTGGAGGTTCAACCACAAATAGAGATGCATGTTTAGCAAAAGAGTTGTACAATTGGGATTCATCAAGTTTTAGCGATTGCAAGAACAATGACTGGCTCTATGATAGCAGTACATATCAATGGACACTTACGCCGTACTCGTCGAATTCGAGCGATGTCTTCAATGTGTACAATGCTGGTTATGTGAACTTCTACGTCAATGCGTACGGCTCGTTCGGGGTCCGTCCTTCGGTATATCTAACATCGAACGTGAAAATCTCAGGAGGTGATGGAACTAGTAATAGTCCATACACTTTGGAGGTGTGATAAGGCTCGCAGGAAGAGGGAAGTCTTCCCGAGCCGGCACCACTTATCCACAGGTAGGAAGTGGTAAATGTGGGAATATATAATAGATATTACATTGCTAAGAAAAAACATCAAGAATACCTTGTGGTAATTATAAGAAAAGGAAAATATGTTTCTTATGGTATTGATGCTCTCATACTAAAACATTTAAAGACAAATGTGAATATAGAGCATCAACTACAAGAAAAACATATTAATTATCTAATATTAGATAATTTAGATATTATAAGTAAATATGCTGATGAAAATAATCAGTATAATAAATATTTTTATTTAGAGGCAATTATTAAAATATTAAATAAAATTGCAGGGTAAGTATTAGTAAAAAACCGAACTCGTCGAATTCGAACAATGTCTTCAATGTGAACAATACTGGTTATGTGAACAACAACAACAATGCGAACAACTCGAACGGGGTCCGTCCTAGAGCTTTCTAATAATCGGGATTTTATGGTTAAGACTATAATTTGTGTATGTTAGAAAACATTACTTATCCTAAGGCTTAGCCTTGAATAACATATATAGATGGAAAGTGATACGTCACTTTCCTAGTACTATATATTAAGAAAGGAATTAAAATGAAATTTGTAACAATTAGAAAAATGGGTTTATTTTATCAAGTATTTGATGATGATGCTTTCATATTGCATTATTTATTAGATTATAAAGTAATAGATAGGAAAGTAGGCTTTCCAAGTAATGCAATTAATAAAGTAATAAATATTTTGGAAGCAAAAAAAATTAATTATAAGATTATTGGCGAGAATATAACAAAAGATTTTAAAGATTTAAATAAATATGCTTTTTATTTAGCAAAATCTAAAGACAAAATAGTTGTTCAAAATTTAATTCATAATATTGAATTAAAATTGGAAGAAAAAGATGAAAGCGAGTTGCTTCAAATATTAGAAGGAATTGAAAAACTGGTGAATGAATAATGAGTTTCGAATTGTAAAAAATATGAAGCAATTTATTTTATCTCTAGATTCTTTTTTAATTAATTATCCTAAAAGTGAAAAAATACTAAAAGACAAAATAAAAAGTACAAGTTATGAAATATTAGAATTAATATTACTTGCTAATTTAAAACAAGATAAGTTAGAAGAACAACAATTAATTATATCTAAAATTAATATGTTAGATTTTTATTTTGAAGAATCGTTTAAGAAGAAGTATATTAGTGAAAAAACATGTATACATAAAGTACAAGAATTATCTGTTATAACCAAAATGATTTATGGATGGATTAAAAATGGAAGTAAAGTTTAAAGATCTATTATTTATTTATGAGCATCAAATTAGTAAAAATGTAAAAAACAAGAAAAAATTATTAAATTTTGAAAGAAATAAATTTCAAAATTTAATCAATATTTATTATGAACTAAAAAATAATAATTATAGGGTAGAACACTATAATATTTTTTTAATTAGAGAGCCTAAAAAAAGAATTGTAATGTCCCTAAGTATACATGATAAAATCATTAATCATTACGTTACAGAGTTTATTTTAAAACCAAAATTAGAAAAGTATTTAGACCATAGAAATATTGCTACGAGAAAGAATATGGGTAGCGATTATGGAATAAAGTTGGTTAAAAAATATTTAGAACAACTTAAAAAATACGATCAAGTATATGTACTAAAAATAGATATTTCTAAGTATTTTTATCATATTGATCATGAAGTATTAAAAAGAATGATTAAAAATGAATTAACTATTTCAGAATATAAAATAATTAATTCTATTATTGATAGTACAAATGAATATTATGTATATCGTACAATTTTAAAATATCAAGAAAAAAATTTTAGTTTACCAAATTATGAATTTGGTAAAGGCCTTCCCATTGGCAATTTAACAAGTCAATTTTTAAGCATTTTTTATTTAAATAAATTAGATTATTATATTATTCATAATTTGCATTTAAAGTATTATGTTCGATATATGGATGATTTTTTAATATTTCATCATGACAAATATTATTTGACAGAATGTTTAATTAAAATAAAATATCAATTAAATAACATTTATCATTTGAATATTAATGAAAATAAAACAAAGATAATTAATACAAAAGAAGGATTCGTCTTTTTAGGTTATTATTTTAAAATAAGAAATAAAAAGACAATAATAAAACTTAGAAAAGAAACATGGAATAAAGTACAAAAAGAATAAAAAATAGTAATGATTTATATAATAAAAAGCAAATAACTTTTTCCAAATATTTTTCATCTATTAATAATTATCGCTTTACTTTTAAATATTCTAATAATCATAAAATAACAAAATATATTGAAAGAAATTATTAGAATTGATATCATTGTATTGGTGAGTATTATGGATTTAAAAAATATAGAATGGAACAATAATTCTTATCAAGAATTTATTGAATATTTAAAAAGTATTAGTGAAAAAGAGTATAAAGAATTTAGCGAAAAAATAACTTTTACTAAATATGAAATGTTGGGTATAAGACTTCCTAAATTAAGAAGTATAGCCAAAGATATCTCCAAAGGAGATATTCAAGAATTTTTAAAGTATAGCAAAAATACTTACTATGAAGAAATCATGATTAAATTACTAGTGATTGCAAATATTAAAGATATTGATGAATTAATACTTTATTTTGATGATGCTATTAATTTAATTGATAATTGGGCTTTATGTGATACTTTCTGTAATAGTTTAAAGATAGTTGAAAAAAATAAAGATTATTTTCTAACCAAAATAGATAAATTAGTTAAAAGTAATCAAACATATCATATCAGAGTAGGACTTATTTTATTATTATGCTATTATGCAGAAGAAGAATATTTAGATTTAATTTTAAAATATTTAGATAATATTAAAAGTGATGAATATTATATTAATATGGGTGAAGCTTGGTTAATATGTGAAATATTTATAAAATATGAAAGTGTTGGTTTAAAATACTTAGAACACAATAAATTAAATAAATTTACAATCAATAAAAGTATTAGTAAAATAAGAGATAGTTATCGAGTAAGTAAAGAAATGAAAGATTATATTTTGAAGTTTAAAAAGTAAAAAAGTCTGAATTAATTTTCAGGCTTTTTGCATACATCCACATATTCTAAATAATCAGATGCTTTTTCAAGTTCTTCTAGTGTTAATTTGACGGCACTATTACTAGTACCACAGGCCGGATAAACAGTATCAAACTCTTTTAGAGAAACATCTAAATATACTTTTACACCATCATGAATTCCAAAAGGACAAACTCCTCCGGCAGCATGACCAATAAGTGTTTCTAGTTCATCAAATGGAACCATTTTTGCTTTCGTATGAAAAGTTTGCTTAAATTTAGAATTATCGATTTTCTTATCACCACTAGCTATAATTAAAATAGGAGAATCATCCACTAAAAAAGCCATTGTTTTAGCAATTTGGGCATCTTCACAATTTAAAGCTTCTGCTGCCTCTCTAACAGTTGCTGTACTCTCACTAAACTCTATAACATTTTTATCCAAACCAAATTTTTTTAAATATTCTTTTGCTTTTACTAAAGACATAAATAACCTTCTTTCTTTATTACTTATAACATAATTAATATAAAAGTACAAGAAAATTTTATTATAATTCAAAATAAGAATTGACATACAAACGTATGTTTTGATATAATTGAAATATAAAAATCAGGGAGGTTAAATGTATGAGCAATTTAGTATCAAAAAATGAAGAAAAAATAGAAAATTTAATTTATGAAATTCGTGGCAAGCAAGTAATGTTAGATAGTGATTTAGCAAGGCTTTATAAATGTGCAAATGGCACCAAAGATATAAATAAAGCAGTAAAAAGAAACTTAGAAAGATTCCCAGAAAGATTTATGTTTCAATTAATAAATACAGAATATCAAACTTTGAAGTTCCAACTTGGAACCTCAAGCATAAAAGGTGGTAGAAGATATAATCCATATGTATTTACAGACCAAGGCGTTGCTATGCTATCCGCTATTTTAAGAAGTGAAATAGCAGTTGAAATTAGCATAAAAATAATGGATGCATTTGTGGCTATGCGTAAATACATCTCAAATGATTTAATGAAACAAAAATACATTAATAATATGGTACTAGAACATGATTCAAAAATTAAATTATTGCAATATTCGTTTGATAAACTTGAAGAAAAACAAAAGATAAATGACATCTATTTTGATGGACAAATTTATGATGCTTATTCCAAAATATTTGATATCTTTAAGCATGCCAAAAAAGAATTAATAATTATTGAT
>JAGHGS010000126.1 GCA_017888105.1 Bacilli bacterium | reverse complement strand
TATCATATTTTGGTAAAAAATGATATATATTTTTTGCTTTTTTGGCTTATTTTATGGGAATTAAATCACGAAATTGTCTTTTTCATTAACTAGCGGGAACTTCGGATGTAATTCAGTCACTAGTTATTTTTTTAATACAGAATCCTGATTTAAATAGAAATCTAAATACATATCTAAAGTGATTGTTTCATTTTGGTATTTTTCGGCAATATAATCGATCATAAATAGGATGGCATCCATAGATAATAACTCTTTAGCAGCAAAACTTAAATGAATGCAATCGCTTCCTTCTACAAAAACGGATACAACATCTGCCTTGGGGATTGGTTTTAATTGAGAGTCAGGAAAAACCTCTAATATCTTTTTTAATTCTCTATTTGTTAAAATGGATAATTTTATTACTTTTGATAATCTATCTTGGAGCAAACTTTTAAGTGCCGTTTTTTTATTGTCACTTAATACGATGTCTTGTTGTAAATTCTTTAAAATATTTTTTAAATTTTGGGTTATTAAAGCAGTATATTTCGAATAATCTATATATTCTAAACAAGTATTAGCATTCATATAGTCTACTTCATTTTGAAAACTTGCTTGAAGTGTATCATATAAATATTTTACTTTTTCATTAACTGATTTATCCTCTTCACTTAATAAAATTTTTAAAATTCTTATTTCTTCAAAAATATTAAACATAAACACTTCACCTTTTGATTATCTTATTATAGAAATATTAAGACTAAAATGCAAGAAAAAATTACTTTAGTTTTTCTAAAATAGCTTTTTCCATTCCTTTTAAAGGAAGGTTCGCACATACTTTTCTGTTTCCTTGCTTGCTTATTTCTTCATAACAACAAGCATCTTGTAACATTTCTTTATTAAATGTTTTTCCATTTGTCATTTTGTAAAATTCATGAATATATTCTAATGCTTCCTCTTTTGTCTTTCCTATTAGATTTTTAATCATAATGGAAGTAGATGAAATCGAAACAGCACATGCTTCTCCTTCAAAAGTAATGTCTTCTATTTTGTTATTATTCCATTTAATATATAAATTTATGTTATCAATACAAGAGACATTACGTGTATTTACTTCTTGATATCCATCATGAGGATGGTTTCTGTTTTGAGGGTTTAAATAATTTTCCATTATAATTTGTCTTGATTCTTCCGTATTCATTTAAATCATCTCTTTTACTATTTTATCATAATCACTTAATAATTCCACTAAATTATCAATTTCTTCATAGGTATTATAAAAATATATACTTACTCGTACTGTATTATTAACTCCTACGCTTGATTTTAGTATCTTAGCACAATGATTGCCTGCTCGAACACATATATTATATTTATTTAAATAATAAGCTACATCTTGACTAAAAATATTTGAAACATTAAATGTCACGATTCCACTGTCACTTTCAATATTAATAATATCGATATGTTTTAATAGGAGTAATTTATCAATTAAATATTTTCGTAAATCATGTTCCCTTTTATGAATATTATCCATACCAATTTTCTCTAAATATTTAATTGCTTCTCCAAATCCAATTACTCCGGAAATATTTCTTGTCCCAGCTTCTAAGCGAGTAGGAAGTTCTTTTAAATAAATTTCACTTGGATTATCAAAAGATTCATTCATTCCACCACCTAATAGTGTTGGTTCTAAATGTTCTAATAGCTCTTTTTTGCCATACAATACTCCTACTCCCGTTGGACCACACATTTTATGAGCTGAAAAAGCAAGAAAATCAACATCTAAATCTTTGACATCGACCTTACAATGAGGAACCATTTGAGCCCCATCTAATACTACAAAAACATTGTTTTCATGAGCTAATTTACAAATTTCTTTTACTGGTCTAATATCGCCAATTACATTGGTTATTCCTGCGATACTGATAACTTTTGTTTGTGGGGTAATTACCTTTTTTAAATTATCAATTGTAACATAATAATTATTATCCAAAGGAATATAATTGAGTTTAATTCCTTTTTTATTGGCTAGGCGAAACCATGGAAGAATATTGGATGCGTGTTCACTCGTTGTTAATAATACTTCATCCCCTGCTTCTAATAATGGTTCAAAAAAGCCATTTACAATCATATTCAAAGATTCCGTTGTCCCACTTGTAAAAACGATTTCCTCTAAATATTTTGCATTTATAAATTTTTTTACTAATTCTCTTGTTTCCTCATATTCTTGATCTACTTTATAAGACAAATCGTAATCTCCTCGATGGGCATTAGCCGGATAATTCGTATAGTAATCCGCCATTTTATCAATGACACATTTTGGCTTTAAACTAGTAGCACTGTTGTCAAAATATATGATTTCTTCCTTTAAAAGAGGAAAATCTTCTCTATTCATCTATTCACCTCCATTTATACTTAATTTATTTTATTCACTTTTGGCTGTTTCTCTTATAATAAACGCCTTATTTCAAGAGATATATTTTACGACTTCGATCATATAATTTTCTTATTTCTTCATCTATGTTCCATTCATCAATCCTTTGATAGTTTTTAATTGTTATTTCATTTTCTTCTTTGAATGAACCTTTTATGATTATTTGGGTTTGATTTTTTAATGTGCTTAAAACATAACTGTCAACAAAACCATTTACCATCACTAATTTATCTAATAAAATTTCTTTTCCTTGAAAATCAGTTAAGGAAATAGATAATGTGGTTGTTAGACTCTTTTCATATGAGGTTTGACCGCTAAAAAAACGTTCGTGATATATTCTTCTTAAATCAATAATACTAGTATTTGCATGAATCATATTAAAATAATCCGTATCCAAATAATATTTGATATCATAAGGTATTTCCATGTAGTATTTTTTATTATTTACTAATATTTCGATATATAAATAATGATTGTTTATTTTTTGGGTAATTATATTATTATTTTGTTTTTTAGTATAAGATATTAATCTTGCATAGGATTGATATTTATCCCAATTGATTCTAAAACAAAATGTTTCGGTATCTGTTTTTATCATTATAATATCATCTATTATGGTTAAATAGATTGTTTTTTTATTACTATCTGCTTGAAAAATAATTTTACGATAATTACTCGTATATTCTTCGGTAATTAGTTTTAAAGAAAATTGATAAGCATTTAAAAACTGGAGAATTAAATTACTAGCGATTAACAGTGTTGTTTTATAATTTTTTATCGTCTCCTCAATACTACTATCATATAGAAAAGGAATTTCTTCCCTATTTTTAAATGTATAATCTTTTTTCATAATTCTTACCTAAAAAAATATGTTACTTTTCTTGTAACATATTTAATAAATCAATTTTAAATTTATCTTTTGATGCATTAGCTTTTGATATCATTATTCCTTTATATGTCGCAAGTTCACTCATATGCCCTTCCAATAAAATTTCGGTTGGTGTGATTGTTTCAAGCATAATGGTTCCTTCTTTTAAATATACTGTATAATAAAGTTTTACTTCACCATGAACTTGAGCAAACATTTTATCACTTGGAAGTTTTAATTCGTATTTTGCTGTATTATCCTTTTTGTTCGTACTTACTAATTCGCCTACAAATTCGCCATTTCGAAGGGCTGGATAATATTCAAAATTCAGCTTTTTAAATGCTAACATATTGTATTTTTTTAATGCTCTTTCTAGTTTTTTGAATTCGTTTTCATTAATATAATCTAAAACATAACCTTTCATAATTTTAACCCCCTATTTCAATTACGCATTCATTATAGCATATTTTTGTTTTTTTGTCAAATTGGCGTAAAAAATTGCTATTTTCTATTGATTTTTGTCGATTTTTAATTTTACGATCGTCATACCTGGATTCCATATATTTAGTTTAAAAGAATCTACTTGTTTATTCTTTTTTAATAATTCGTGGATTCTATTTCTTAAAATATTAGAACTTCTACCATGAATAATCCCTATATACTCATTTCCTAGTTTTACATTATCTTTAATAAAATCATTTAAGAAGAAAACAACCGTATCGGTTGTTTCACCATGTACATTTAATATCGGTGAAGTACTACTAAACATTTGCATTGTTATTATTATCTGGTGTTATTACTGGTATGGTTGCACCACCGATTGTGAAAGTGTTTTCAATGCCAGCTGGAGCATTTGAAGGATCTGGAATTACAATTTTACTTGCATCTGGTATTTCTGGTAATTCATCTGCACTGGATACAACTGGTTTTACTTCTTCTTTTGGTGGTTCTACGATATTAAATTTTTGATTGTAATAATTAATTACTTCTTTTAAATTTGGAATAGAAGTTCTTCCACCCATTTTTCCTACCGATAAACCGGCTGCGATATTAGAATAAGTTACCGCTTTTTCAATATCAAAATTATTGGCTAGGCAATAAACAAAGGCACCATGGAAAATATCACCAGAACAACTTGGATCCACTACTTTTGTTTTAATTCCTGGCATTATTTTGATTTCACCATTAAAAC
>JAGHGS010000125.1 GCA_017888105.1 Bacilli bacterium | reverse complement strand
TTTGTTTGGTACCTCTTTTTCAATAATTATTTGACAAAACTTATTTCTCATATTATAATCTATTTATCGAGGAGATAGTTTTATGAAGAAGACTTATTTATTATTACATCATCATCATATTACTACCGCTTGCTAAATACAATAATTGTAGGCGCAAGTGTTATTTTTCGTGCTTGTAGCCTGTTTATAAAGCTATACAGGCTAACTGTATAGCTTTTTTAATTAAATAGATGGAGGATTAAATTATGAAAATTGAAAATGTAAAAGGTACTTTTGATTACTCAGGGAGTGAACAACAAATTAGAGAGTATATTAAGGATACTTTAAAGAAAGTGTTTAAGTTATATGGTTATGAACCACTGGAAACCCCTATCCTTTGTAATTTTGATTTACTTGCTTTAAAATACAATCCGGAAGATGAAATTTTAAAAGAAATTTATAAGGTTACGGATCAAGGTAAAAGAAATTTGGGTCTTCGATATGATTTAACTATTCCTTTTGCTAAATTTATTACGATAGAAAAAGGTCTTACCTTACCTTATAAAAGATATGAAATTGGGGATGTCTTTCGGGATGGTCCAGTTAAAGCTGGTAGAAATAGACAGTTTGTACAATGTGATGTTGATGTGGTAGGACTTGATGGGGCTAATATTGAAGAAGAAATTATTTCTATTTTTATTCGTGGTATGAGAGAATTTGATATTCCTTTTGAAATCAAAATTAATAATCGAAAATTAATGCAAGGTATTATCGAATCTTTAGGTATTACTTCAGAAGAAGATATTTCAAATGTTATTAAAGCAGTTCATAAAATGGATAAGATTCCACGTGAAGACTTGATGAGTGAATTACTTCTTTTAGGAATAACTGAAAATAATCAAGACTTACTTATGAAATATTTTAGTATGTCATTCAATGAATTAAAAGAAGAATTTAAAAGCATTGATAACCAAAATATTTTAGAAGGATTACAAGAATTAACAGATTTGATGGAATTATTAGACTACTCTTCTTATAGTGAATATATCAAATTTGCACCAACACTCGCTCGTGGTCAAGAATATTATACTGGAAATATCTTTGAAGTATACGCGATTAATTCTGGTATTAAATCTAGTATCGGTGGTGGTGGTAGATATGATAAACTTATCACTAATTGGATTCAAGACGGAAATAGTTATCCAGCTGTAGGTATTTCTTTTGGACTTAATGTTATTTATGAAATTCTTAAAACCAGAGAAGACTTTGCAAGCAAAAGTATGGCTCAATTATATATTGTACCAATGAATACTTTTAAAGAAAGTTTAAGACTTGCTGATACAATAAGAAATTTTGATATAAAAGTAGAAGTTGAAATGAAAAATAAAAAAGTTAAAAAAGCTTTGGATTATGCTAATAGAGTAAATATTCCTTATGTTATTGTATTAGGCGAAAATGAGATTAATGAGGGCAAAGTAAAAGTTAAAGAAATGAATACTGGTAAAGAGTATGAAATATCTTTAGATAACATTTCGGAGATTAATAAAATTATATTATAAAACAGAGATTTAATTACCTCTGTTTTTTTTTAGAATTCTTGATAAGGTTTCTCCCCTATTTATTTGCTCTCCAATTAAATATTCTTCGATGTGGATTTGATGATATTCATAATCAAGAGCACATAACCCTTGATAAAGTTTCATGAATATTATATTAAATGGATCATACCTTGAGCCACTATTACGAAATCTAACAGTAATTCTTCTTGGATCCATAAGCATTAAATCAGCATCATTTTTATATTCATCAGAAATCAAAGGTTTACCAAATTCTAAGATGTAAGCATCTTCTTGCTTTTTTATCTTGATGAATGGTGCTATTTCATCAAAGTATTCATCACTTTTCCAAATTATTATTCCATCCTGAACTAAGCTTTTATACTGAATATTTTCCTTTAAATTTCTTTCGTATTTTTCACGTTCTTTTAATTCTTCTGCTATTTTTTGATGATAATCTTCTTCCTCTAATTCACTCATTAAAATAATAAAATTAATTTCCTTCTCCGTTAACTTTTCATATATATTCGCATCTATTATATTATGATACAATTTATCAAATAAAGCATATATCTCATAGTTATCCTTTCCAATTATAAAAGTAGGATCACTATCAAAATTTTCTAAAGAAAAATATAAGTCTAAATTACCTCCGAAAAAGATCGATAATGTTTTATCACTATCTCTTTTCAGTTCTATATCATAATAGTTTCCATCATTTCGTTCTTTATATAACTCATATTTTTTTGCTTCTAACAATCTCATTTAAAACCCTCCTAATTTTTATCTATCATAGCATATTCATCTTTCTTGTTCAAGTGGAAAACAACTTGTTATCCAATCTCTTTTAGTGTATAATTATTTTAGAATAGGTGATGTATTTGAGAACTTTTGATTTTGAACATGTTAGTATTGTGGAAGTAGTTAATGAAATTATTTTGGATGCGATAAAAAGAGGTGCATCTGATATTCATTTTGATCCAACCGAAGAATGCCTTATGGTGCGTATTCGTATTGATGGTGAATTACAAGACTATGCTAAAATACCAAATATACTCAAAAAGAATGTTGTTACAAGAATTAAAATTATTAGCGGTATGAATATTACCGAGATAAGAATGCCTCAAGATGGAGCGATTAAAAATGTAATTAATCAAGTTGCACTTGACTTACGTGTTTCTTCCCTTCCGTGTGTTAATGGAGAGAAGATGGTTATCCGTATTTTAGATTATAGTATGAGTTTGAATGGACTTGAAAATCTAGGTTTTTCCGAAGCAAATCTTAAAAGACTAGAGGAAATGATCCAAAAACCAAATGGGCTTATTTTAGTTACTGGTGCAACTGGTACAGGTAAATCAACGACCGTTTACGCAATACTTCAAAAACTAAACACAAAAGAAAGAAATATTATTACGGTTGAAGATCCCGTAGAAATGAAAATTAAAAATATTAACCAAGTACAAGTGTTGAGTGATATTGGTTTAACTTTTTCTCATACATTACGTAGCATTTTAAGACAAGATCCAGATATTATTATGGTTGGAGAAATACGTGATAATGAAACAGCTCGTATTGCGGTTCGAGCAAGTATTACTGGTCATCTTGTTTTATCAACAGTTCATACCAATAATTCTTTAACAACAATTGAAAGATTAATTGATATGGAAGTTGAACGTTATTTACTTGGTAGTGCTCTTACTGGTATTGTAAGCCAAAAATTAGTTAAAAAATTATGTCCTAAATGTCGGGGAACTAGACCTACTACAGCCTATGAAAAAAAGCTTATTAAAAAGCATTTGGGAATTACGGTAAACGAGGTATATACTCCAGTTGGTTGTAAGTATTGCAATCATGGATTTATGGGACGAATTGCTATTCACGAAGTATTAAGTGTTAATGAGGAAATTAGAGAAGCGATTACAACCAATGCTGATCGAAAAACTTTAAAAGATCTTGTATACCATTCTAAAAAAGATGTTACTACAATGTTTGAAGATGGTTTATCTAAAGTAATTGAAGGACTTACTAGTATGGAAGAAATTATGAAGACTGTGGATATTGAAGCTGATGAAGAATTGGAAATTTAAAAAGGATTCTCTATTTTGAGAGATCCTTTTTTTTCAATATTTTTTTGATTCCTTTCGATATATAACTTACTAGTAAAATAATTATATATTCAAAGAAGAGATATAAAAGCATAATCTTGTAAGTTACAATTAAATTGTTTGTTTCATTGTAATATATAAAGGGAATTGCATTAATTAAAATTAATAAAATAATTTGAATTATATTATCTTTCCAGAAATTTTTCTTTAAAGCATTTCTTTTTTCATAAAAGAAACTAACAAATAAATAAAGACACATAATTGCAAATAAATATTTATCTACAAATTCCTTATCAAAAGAAGCAAAATACCAAAAGCATATAATTAAGAGTAATGTGTCTAATCGAAATATTCTAAAAATATTTTTTTTCAAATATTTTAAAGAAAAATTTTGGTAATTCTCATTATTTAAATTATTTAACATACTAACAATAATAATTAATATCCATGGTACAAATGTTATAAATGTGATATATTTTTCTAGTTCCATATACGCTCCTTCCCATATAAACATCCACAATAATCTTGACGATACAAATTATAGGCTTTACTCATTTCAATACTTTTTTTATAGCCATCATTTTTTTTGAAATCGCCATAAATGTATTTGATGTTGTATTCCTTCATAACCTTTTCACCAATTTCATTAATTATTTCACTATTTTTATGAGGACTTACAGTAAGGGTTGTCCCAAAATATTCAAAATTATTGTCTTTTGCTATTGTGGCTGTTCTTTGCATTCGCAGATAAAAACATTTATTACATCTTGCTCCACCTTCTGGAACACTTTCTAAGCCTTTTGCTATTTGTTTAAAAGAATCATTATCATAATCACAATCTAAAAATTTAATTTTTGCTTCTTTATATTCTTTTAAAAAGCGAATTTGTTCGCGTTTACGATGAAGATATTCTTCTAATGGTTCAATGTTGGGATTATAATAATATATTGTAATATCAAAATAGTCTTTTAAAAAAGAGATTACTTCAGTAGAACATGGACCACAACAACTATGCAATAATAAAGTTGGTTTTTCATTTAATGTTTTTATTAATTCTTCTAATTTTTTTTGATAATTAATCTTCGGTTTCATTTGTTTCACCCCCACTATTATTTTCATCCGTTGGTGTTTGTTCTTCTTCACTTCCAAATGCTTCAAAAATTATATTGTCAGCATTATAACTATCTAAATATACGGTTCCTCTTAAATCACCAATGGTGGCAAATATTTCTTCATAATCATTTAATCTTTCAATATTGATAATATTTACATAGACATGATTGGTATCATTCATTCTAAGTAAAAAGCGGTATTCATCAATGACAATGTCGTTACTAATATCTGGATCATATTCAATTTCATTAATCATTTTAATGATATCCGAATCTATTTCTTTTAAAGCATCCACAAAATCATTTAAAATATCGGTTGGTACATAATTAATTAAAGTAGGAATTCCTAAATATTTGGGATTACTAGCTACTTCTTTTTTGTTTGTTAATACTACTTTATTTGTGTTGCGATTATAAAATAAAGGAGTTGCCTCTTTAATTTCAATTGTTAATTTACCAGTTAATGATTTTTTTATTTTTACATCATCTACTAATTCTAAATCATTTATTTTTTCTTCTAATTCTTTTTTGCTGGTTCCAAATATAGCAGGATAATCTTTAATTTCCGCTGCTTCAATGATTTCATTATCGGTTAAAAGATTCGTTCCAATAATATAAATGTTTTTTATTTTCATCGTAAAAAAGGTATACAAAAGCATTACTATCAAATAAATTACTAATAGTAAAATAATTACCGCTTTTAAGTTTAATTTTCTTTTTTTTACCCTTTTTAATTCTGCCATTTTCTACTTCCAATCAATGATTTCTTGTTCTAACACAAGATCTACATTAAAATCATGTTTTACTTGTGTATGAACTAATTTTATCAAATTTTTAATATCATTACTAGTGGCATTCCCTGTATTGACAATAAAATTGGCATGTTTTTCGGATACCATGGCTCCTCCTATTTTCTTTCCTTTTAAACCACATGCCTCAATTAAGCGTCCCGCATGGTCATTCTCTGGATTTCTGAAAACACTTCCAGCGGATGGCATATCAAGAGGTTGCGTTTTCATTCTTCTTTCTTTTCGTTCACGTACTAATTCCAAAGATTTTTCTTTATTACCTTTTTCTAATTCAAAAGTCGCTTCTATTACAATCCATGGTTTATCTTTTAAATCTGTATGACGATAAGAATGTTTTATTTGTTCTTTTAAAATTGTTTTTACTTCTAAATTCTCATCTAAAACTTTAATACTACGTAAATTATCAAACATCTCTTTATTGTATGCTCCCGCATTACCAACAATACTTCCTCCTACTGTTCCAGGAATGTTGATCGCCCATTCTAAGCCGGTTAAACTATGGTTCATAGATGTACAAGATAACGCTCCCATCATTGCACCAGATTCACAAGTAATTTCGGTTTGTCTTACACTAATTTTATTTAATCCTTCTAGTTTAATTACAGCTCCATCAAAATAGTCGTCTATTACAATATTCGATCCTGCTCCTAAAATAAAGTATTTGATTTTGTTTTCTTTTAAATATTTTAGAAGATCGATTAGTCCTTGTAAAGTTTCTATTTTTATTAAATATTTTGCTTTACTTTCAATTTTATAAGTATTTAAGTTTTTTAAAGAAGCATTTTCAATTATACTTATTCCTTTTATTTCTCTCATTTTACTAGCTCCTTTATTTCTTTTACAATTACATCACTACTATCTGTTTTTCCTAAATTTTTCAAATTCATTTTCATAATTTCATATTTCTTTTTATCGTTTAGTAGATCTGTGACCATATTAAATAATATTTCACCATTTAAGTTTTCTTCTTCTAACATTAAACCAGCATTATTTTTTACAATTTCTAATGCATTATAATATTGATGATTTCCTGCTACATAAGGGCTTGGAATAAAAATGGCTGGTAAATTTAGAGCTAAAATTTCACTCATCGTAGAAGCTCCTGCTCGTGTTACAATTAAATCACAGTTACGCATTAAACCTGCTAAATTATCTAAGTATGGTAAAACTTTGATATTACTTCCAAATCTCGTGCCTTTTATGAATTCTTCATAATGACTTTTACCCGTAATATATAATACTTGAAAATCACTTTTTTTGCTCAATCTTAAAAATTCTTTTAATTTTTCATTTACGGAACTACTTCCAAGAGAGCCTGCGACAACAATTACTAATTTTTTCTTATTATCTAGACCAATTTCACTTTTTTTGATTCCTTTGGTTGTTAGAGCATTTTCTCCACAAGGGTTTCCAGAATAAATTACTTTCCTGGCTTTAGGAAATTTATTTAACGTGCTTAAAAATGATACTGCTACTAAATCAATATCTTTTGATAAAAATTTGTTTGTTTTTCCTACAATGCTATTTTGTTCGTGTAAAAATGTTTTAATATTTAGTTTTTTTGCTGCCTTTAATACCGGATATGTAACATATCCACCAAATCCTAATACAATATCTGGCTTAAATTCTTTTAATATTTTTAAACATTTATGATAACTTTTGGTTATTAAAAATACATTTTTAATATCTCTTACAATATTTTTAGAAAAACCATATATTTCAATTCCTATATAATCGATTCCTCTTTTGGGAATAATTTCGCTTTCCATACGATTTTTTGTACCAATATATAAAATCTCTAAGTTTTTATCTTCTTTTTTAAGTTTTTCTAGTACCGCTAAAGCTGGATAAATATGACCACCGGTTCCTCCAGCACTAACAACTACTTTCATAAACTCACCTCTCATTTAATTATACTATAAATTTCAGAAAAAACTATCTTTTTTTCATCTTTTACAGGATAATGCTAAATTTCATTTGAAATTCCGTTTTATGATGAAAAGCTGAAATAAGTCTGATAGTAGTATAATATAAGTGTTTCTTTGCCAAAGATAGGAGGAGAAAAAATGAATGGATGGAAACACTTAACTT
>JAGHGS010000124.1 GCA_017888105.1 Bacilli bacterium | reverse complement strand
GAAAGGATTATTTGGTACCTTCATCATTATCATCTTCTTTCAATAAATCTTCATAAATATTATTTGCTACTTCTTTTGAAGAATTTTTCTTATAACTGTTAATTATATTTTTTCTTTTTTCATAATATTTTTTTTGAGAAGAATTTAAGTATTTCGCAATTTCTTTTTGTACAATAAATTTGGGTTGAATTTTTAGAAATTTTTTGATATTTTCCACTACCAAGTTTACTCCAGATTCTTCATCTAATAGTTCTGGAACATCAGAAAAAAAATCAAAAATATTCCAGTTCATCAATTTAAAACCTAAATTTAACTTTTGATAGTATTTAAATTGTAAAAATTGACTATAATTTATTGATGGTAGATATAAAATTTCTTTGTTCTTTCCTAATGTTTCAATATAGTTTCCCAAACCAGAAGCCATTATACAATGACTAGCTGTTTCTAATTCTTCTAAATAGTCTTGATTTGATAATGTTTTAATTAATATTTTAGAAGATTTATTATTAATTTCTATATTTGAAATCACATCGCTACCACCACAAATTATAATTTTTTCAAATCTATCTATAAAATTTGGTGTTTCTAAAATCATATTAAGTAAATTATTATAAAATCTTACAATTAAATTTTTGTCAAGTAAATACGAACTAGCGCCTCCTATATTAATAATAACTTTTTTTTCTAGTGGTTTACTCATTTTTGTATTTTCTATATCTCTAATAGGTCCAACAAAAACTGGATGTTTTATATTTTTTCCAATTCTATTAAAATTTTCTTTACATGGCATAGTTTCCGAAATAAAAAACCGAGTTACATTGTTTAGACGTGAATCGATTGTGTCCCACATCCATACTAAGTTATCTATATAGTATACCTTTTTTATATTATTTTCCATTCCAAAAATTGCACATACAGGATTCTCTGACGAAATTAGAGCATCATAAGAAGAAAAAATATTCTTAAAATGATTTAAAGAGTTAATATCATAATTATTGCATACATAATATTCTTTAAAAAAATTAGACATTTTTGCTTGTTCTAAAGCCACACCATTTCCAATAAAATCAAACTGTAAATTAGAATCTTTCGGAAATTCTTTCATTACATTTAATAAAGTAGTAACAGGACCATATCCAAACATTTCAGCAGATACTAGTATTCTTTTCATCTAAAGTTATCTCCTTCTTTTTAAAATAGAAATTATTAAACATACAATTACATTCATCGCACTTCTTTTTACAATCAAGTTTACTATTTAAAAGTAATTTCTTCAGTTCCTTTCTCCTTTTTCCATCCCATATCTCTTTAAATGTTTGTACTTCAAGATCACCCAAACAATATAAATCTCTATCACGATGAATTGAACAATCACATGGATAAACTTTTTTTGATGGTGCATCAATAAATGCACAATAACTTGGATATATACACCGTAAATCTAAGTTGTCTGCTCTATCACCGCTATCAGAAACATTATCATTACCAAAGAAATCAATATGTTCACAAAGAAATTTTACATTGTACTTCTTAGCTAATTCATAATAACTCTTTAAATTATCTGTATATTTTTTCATCTGTTCTTTTGTAAAAAACAAAGGTGGATAATCTTTTATAACAATAGGATTTATATAATCAAAATTCACACTTTTTTTCAGCTTAATAAAGCTAGCAAATTCATCAATGTTTTCTCTATTTAAAACGTGATTCAAAATAACTTTTACATTGGGTATATATTTTTTTACAAAATTAATATTTTCTGTAACTTTCTTAAACAACCCATTTACACCTCTTAATTTGTCATGTATATCTGCTTGAGAACTATCTATGGAAAAAAAGAATGCAACTAAATTATAATTAGACATTTTTTTAATTTTTTCTTCATTTAAATTTAGCCCATTTGATATTAAAACTATTTTTATATTTTTTTGTGTACAATAATCCAAATATTCAAATATATCATTATTTATAAATGGTTCACCACCACCAGTAAAGTGGATATATTTAGTCCCTAGATCTGCTAATTCATCAATAACATTTTTTACATTTATTGCACATTTTTTCTCTTTATTTGTTTTTACTTCACAAAATACGCAATTTGCATTACAAATATTTGATAAATTGAGATAAACATAAAATGGCGTATCATAAAATTTTAAAATTTCTCCTTTTTCTTTAATTATTGGCAAATACATTAATTTTCCCTACTTTCCTTATCTATTATTTCAAAAATAACTTTTAACATCTTTTCATTCAAAAAATCATTACACAAATGATACTCCACATTTGTTAATGCTGTTAAACCCATTAAAACAGGAGAATATATAACATTATTTTCTATAAGAATGTGTAGTTTCTTTTTCAGAGCAGATGCCCACCCCAATTCTATGTGAACTCCACCAGATATTCCACGAGACATTTTGTTACCTGGAATAACAATTAAGAAATCACTATTTTTTACTCCTTCATAATCACTGATGGTACATTCTTCTGGCCCTTGATGTTCTTTTCCCCAATTTTCTCTTTTTATCGCTAAATAATAGTCATGGCCTCGTTTTTGTATTCCTTCAATCAAATCATTAAAAAATTTTTTATATTCATTTTTTACTTCATAATTATCCACTTCACAAATTCCAGTAAAAGGACACGATATAAATATTTTCATAAATTCTCCTTATTATTTTTTTTTATTTCCCTCTTTAAAATTAAATTTTTTTCTGATAAATAGTCAGTAACAGTAGTGGAAGATATACATAAATTATCATTAATACCTTTTCCTATTTCTCTATTATCAGAATTAATTTCTCTATGAAAATCACTTCCTACCGAATATAATAATTTATATCTTTCAGTTTCTTGTAATAATTTGATACTATCAGTCCAACTACAATCTGATTGGAATGTTTCAATTCCACGTAAACCAAATTCAACTAATTTTTTTATAACAATTTTAACTGTATCATAAGATAAATTATAAGCCATTGGATGAGCTAACACTGAAATTCCACCAGATTTATTTATTACATCAATAACCTTTTCAACATTTAATGGATAGTCTATTCCATAGCTCAACTTATGAGTCTTAAAAAAATTTGTAATCAAAGATAATAAAATAGGATCGTTTATATTTGCATTTATACAATTTAATACATCCCTATCAAACCAACAATATCTTTCAATATCTAATTTACTTATTTCGTCATAAGGAAGATTAGCAAAATTGGATTTTAATTCTTTCAAAAATTGATTATGAATATATAATCTTCTTTTTCTTAACTCAAAAAGTAATTTATTTAATTCTACATTATTAGGATCAAATCCATAGCCTAAAAGATGAAGCAATACTTTTTCACCATTTAAAAGTAAGTATGATGAGAATTCGACAGATGTTGTACTATACATATTATCTAAAAGATAAATTGATAACTCTTTTAAGGCATTTATGGAATCATGATCACAAATGGCTATAAAATTTGTATTATTTTTTCGTGCTTTATCAATTAACTCCTTTACTTCAAAATGTCCATCAGAATATTTTGAATGAATATGTAAATCAATAAAGCCTTTCGTTTCACCCATAAAACTCTCACCTCAATTTAATTATACATATAAATAAATAAATTTTCTAATTTTATTTATTTATATGTCATAAATTTTAGTTATAAAAAAGACAAACTATTAGTTCGTCTGAAATATATTTACAAATTCTTTTACGATTGGACTAGTATATTTAGCATGATAAGCTATACTTAATGGAACTAGTACTTGTTCTATATTAACTTTAACTTCATATAATTTTTTAGATTCTAAATCATCCTTTATAAAATCTTTTATCATCCAACCAATTCCTATTCCTTGCTTAATTATCCCTCTCGATATAGATGAAGAATTAGCTTCAATCAATGGATTTAAAACAATATTCTTTTTTCTGAAAAACAAATCAATCATTTTTCTATTGGAGGTCGTTTTACTTGGCAAAATAAGTGGATATTTTATTAATTCATTCGATTCAATTACACCTTGATCTGCAACAGCTTTATACTTCTTATTACATACAAAACAACTTTCTAAATCAGTTAGTTTATGAACTTTTATCGTTGAATCAACAATATCAATCATATCCGTATCAATAACAACATCCAATTCTCTTTTTAATAGCATTTTTATCATTTCATCTGATTTTTTATTTACAATATTTACTTTGACATTATTATGTTTATCATTAAATTTTTTTAAAAACTCTACGAAGTAAAAAGTACCAATATGGGTTGGAACACCCACATTTAAAATTTTAGATTGGCAATCATTGATCTCTTCAAGTAAATTGACATTAGCCTCCAATAATTCGCATAAATGTTCAGCATAATAATAAACTATTTCCCCCGTTTTCGTTAAATGTATTCCAGTAGAAGTGCGACTAAATAATTCAGTATTTAGTTGCTCTTCCAATTTTTTAATTGCTTGTGTAACTGCAGGTTGAGAAATATATAATAATTCTGCTGCTTTAGTAAAGCTATTACAATTAGCTACTACAAAAAAAGTTTTATACAAATTCAAATCAATATTATTCATAAACACCTCCGATTTATAATTTCAAATACAAATATATGATTTTAAACTCTTAAATAGTTAAATAAGATTCTAAAACCTTTTTAATCCTAATTAATTCTGTTAATAACTGATTAAAGTTTTGCTCAATATAATCTAGATTATTTTCTTTGCTATGAACTTCATGATCTAGGGCTAAATCAGCGAGATCCATAAAACCTAAATATTTTGCATCACTTTTTATAGAATGCACCAATGTAGAATATTCTGACATATTTTTATTAACTTTACATTTTCTTAATTTATCTAACCTTTCATCAAAATCTGCATAAAAAGTTTTTAGCATCTCATTATATGTTTCTTCATCTCCCAAAAGATTTAAAGCATTCGTTACATCAATATTATTTTCTTCTAAAAAAGACAAATTACTAGTATTTTTATTTTTAATCTTTTTGCTATCAAATTTTATTTCTTGATTAAAATTATCTTTAGCATTAAATATTTTATCAAGAATTTCAGCAATCTGCTTTTTGTTAAATGGTTTAGATAAATAACCAGCGAAGCCTTCTTCCAAATATTTTTCTTTAGCACCAGCAACAGCATCAGCAGTAAGTGCAATAACTGGAGTTCTAAAATCTGGCATCTCTTTTAATTTTTCTAAAGCTGTTTCTCCACTCATAACTGGCATCATAATATCCATTAAAATAAGATCATAATCATTTTTTTCATATACTTTTCTTAGACACTCTTCCCCATTGGTACACTCATCAATTTCAAAATCAAAATCAGCTAGAGCTTTTTTAGCAACTTTTATATTTAGTGGACTATCATCAACTATTAAAATTTTTTTGCTACCATAGTTTTGCTTACTTCTTTCTTTATTATTAAGTTGGTTTAATACTTCTATAGTATTAATTAGTTCAGTATTAGATAAGTCCTTCTTTTCTTCTCCTATTTCTTGTGGAATTTCGACAACAAATAAAGAACCTTTTTTATATTCACTCTGAACATTTATTTTTCCACCCATTAAATCAACCAATTTTTTAGTAATTGCAAGCCCTAATCCTGTTCCTTCCGTAGTAGAATTCTTCTCAACATCTAACCTTTCAAATTTTTGAAACAATTTAGAAATATCCTCTTTTTTAATCCCTCTTCCTGTATCTTGTACACTAATAAATAGCCGACATTTTTTCATATTGTTAATACATTTTACAGTTAAACTGACATAACCATCATCCGTATATTTAAATGCGTTACTTAATAAATTATTAATAATTTGCTTAATATGAGATCGATCTCCAATTAATTCCTCTGGTACATCTTCTGCAATATTAACATTAAAATTAATTCCTTTTTCCTTAATTTTTGTTTCATTTAATTTAACAACTGAATTAATCATTTCTCTAAGATCATACGGAGCAACCTCTATATCCATCTTTCCACTTTCTATTTTGTTAATATCTAAAATATTACCTACTATTTCAAGTAAAGTATTCGATGCAACTCTGATATCTTTAGCATCTTCTACCACTTCCTTTGGTAATTGTGATTCATAAGTTGATATATCTTCACTAAACCCTACAATAGCATTAAGAGGTGTTCTAATCTCATGGGACATACTGCTTAAAAAATCACTTTTAGCACGATTCGCTTTTTCAGCTTGATCTTTGGCGAGTTCTAGCATATTTATAATTTTTACGTCAGGATTTTCAATTGTAAAATACATAATTGCGGTTACTAATGAGAATG
>JAGHGS010000123.1 GCA_017888105.1 Bacilli bacterium | reverse complement strand
GGCTAATCCAGCCTTATCCGGAATACTCGGAACAATAAATAATACAATAATTAATGCGTTCGGATTAACTCTAGGAGAACTAAATCTTAATATAGCAGCATCTCAAGCCTTTGTAGCACTTATTACCGCTTTAGCTAAGTTAGGAATAATAGGTATCGGCACAGTAGGAGTAGTAAAAGGAGCAAAAGGAATAATCCAAGAAGATGAAAATAGACTTCCAGATCCAAATAGAAAAAGAATTGCCAATAAAGTGTTAGATTTAGGTAAAGAATTAATTGATAGCTCAAAAAATTTAAGTAAGAATTTATCTGAGAAAGCAACCGAATTTACTCGTAATCTAGCCTATGCAACGGATTCTAATAATATGGCTCTTCAAGAGGAAGTGTTAAATGCCAAGATGGGAATCGATCCAAATATGGAAGAACCAGTGGATGAAAAAACTTTTAAAGAAATTGAAGAAAATGTTCAAAAACAAATTCAAGAAAAAAGAATTAATGAACGTTATAATCAACTAAAGGAAGATAATACGCCGATCGAATTGCCAGGAAAAGTAGAAGAACCTAAGGAATCAGCGATTCAAATATCGATTCCAAGCGATGAAGAAATTTTATCAGCAATTAATGATAAAAGCGTAGAAATAGGTCGCGTAGACAATTATATTGATGCAATTAAAGATGGCGATACCAAAAAAGCAAGTGAATATCAAAAATTAGTATTAGAAGATACGGGTATTGATTTAAACCAATATGATATGAGCAAATACGAAGAAGTGGTTCAAGCCAGAAGTGATGTATCAAACTTTATGAATCAAATTAGTATAACAAAAAGGAGTCGATAATGAATAAAGAGGATATTATTACATTAGAAGATAATGTAGAATATATGGTGTTAGATACAGCCGAATTAAATCATGATAAATATTTATATTGTGTACAAATAGATGAAGAAGAAATGCCTAAAAGTGAATATAAATATTTTAAAGAGATTAATGAAGATGGTAATTTATTTACCGAAGAAGTAGAAGATGAAAACATATTAGAAGCATTAACAGCAATGTTTGCCCTTAATGTTTTAAATAGTATAACAGACGAAGAACAAGACGTTTAAAAGGGTAGTTTAATAGAGAGCTAATGGTTGGTGGAAATTAGTAAATGAACTTTTAAAAGATCACTTGGGAGTTGAATATTTGATAAGTAAAATATTACGTAACTTTGCGTTAAAAAGAAAGAGAAAATAAAAAGGTGGTACCGTGCATATAATGCACCCTTTGGTGCTACCTTTTTTATGTTATAAGGAGGAAAAAATGAAAAATTTTAAAGATTTAGACAAACGTAATGTTAATTTAGTAGAAAAGGATATAAGGGATTACTGGGATAAGATTGACATTTTAAAAAGAAGCATTGAAACAAGAGATAAAAACAATAATTTTGTTTTCTATGATGGACCCGCAACAGCCAATGGTATGCCAGGATTACATCATATGGTAGCAAAATTCTTAAAAGATGCTTTTTGTAAATATGAAACAATGCAAGGAAATAGAGTAATAAGAAAAATTGGATGGGATACTCATGGATTGCCTGTTGAAGTACAAGTAGAAAAGAAATTAGGCTTTAATGGCAAAGGTGACATTGAAAAATACGGGATCAAAGAATTTAACCAAAAATGTAGAGAAACGGTTTGGGAAAATGAAGATGCATTTTCTAGACTAACAAAAGAAATGGGACAATTTATTGATTTAGAACATCCGTATATTACTTATGATAACGATTATATTGAAACAGAGTGGTGGATTCTAAAGAAATTTTTTGATGAAGGAATGTTTTATGAAGGATTAAAAATTCTTCCATATTGTCCTCGTTGTGGTACGGGACTAGCAAGCCATGAAGTGCAACAAGGATATAAGGAAATAGACGTAGATACAGTTGTCGTACCATTCAAAAGAATTGATGCAGACGAATATTTCTTAGTATGGACTACAACCCCATGGACACTTATTTCAAATGTTGCTTTGTGTGTTAATCCGGATGAATATTATGTAAGAGTAGAATCTAAAGGATATAAATTTATTCTCGCTGAGAAACTTGCTTCAAGCATTCTAGGTGAAGAATATACCGTGTTAGATCGCTTCCTAGGAAGTACGTTAGAAAATGTTGGCTATGAACAATTAATACCAAGCTTAACAGTAAATAAAAAAGCTTTTTATGTAACATGTGATACTTATGTTACGATGGAAGATGGAACTGGTATTGTTCATATGGCTCCTGCTTTTGGTGCTGATGACTATGAAGTAGGAAAAAGATATAACCTACCAATTTTAAATCCAGTAGGAGATGATGGCTGTTATACAGAAGGTTTATGGAAAGGCATGAACGTATTTGATGCCGATAAAGAAGTAATTAAATATTTAAAAGAAAATGATAAATTATTTAAAAAAATTCATATGAAACACAACTATCCTCACTGCTGGCGTTGTAATACCCCACTCATTTATTATTCAAAACCAAGCTATTATTTAGAAATTACAAAGATAAAAGATAAAATTGTTGAAAATAATAAAAAAGTAAATTGGTATCCAGACTATGTTGGTGAAAAAAGATTCGGTAATTGGCTCGAAAACTTAAATGATTGGGCGATTTC
Source organism: Bacilli bacterium (assembly GCA_017888105.1). GTDB lineage: Bacteria > Bacillota_I > Bacilli_A > RF39 > UBA660 > Caccenecus. The sequence goes on along the minus strand of JAGHGS010000123.1, from coordinate 4,403 downwards.
AAGAAGTCGTTATTGGGGTACACCACTGCCACTTTGGAGATGTGAATGTGGTCATATGGATATGATTGGTTCCCGCTCAGAGTTGGCTGAAAAAGCAATTGAAGATATTGATGAAACCATCGATTTACATCGCCCATATGTCGATGATGTTCATATAAAATGTCCAAAATGTGGTAAAGTAATGAGTCGGACGCCAGAAGTAATCGATTGTTGGTTTGATTCAGGATCCATGCCATTTGCTCAATATCATTATCCTTTTGAGAATATGGAAATTTTTGAAGAGCAATTTCCAGCAGATTTTATTTGTGAAGGAATTGATCAAACAAGAGGTTGGTTCTATTCTTTACTTGTCATTTCTACTTTTGTAAAAGGAGTAAGTCCATATAAAAATGTTTTAGTAAATGAATTACTACTAGATAAATATGGTAAGAAAATGCATAAATCCAAAGGAAATGCCATTGAACCATTTACTTTAATGGAAAAATTTGGCGTTGATACGATTCGTTGGTATCTTCCTTTTACTTCTCCAGTATGGACACCAATCAAATTTGATGAAGATGGTCTAAAAGAAGTATATTCTAAATTCTTTAATCCTCTAAGAAATACATACAATTTCGTTGCTTTATATGCCAATACAGATAACATAGATATTGATGAATGCAAAGTAGAATATGAAGATTTAGAAGAAATAGATAAATGGTTATTATCAAAATATCATAATTTATTAAAATATGTTACGGAATCATACAACGAATATGATTTAAACAAAGTAGTAAAATCGATTACCAATTTTGTATCGGAAGATTTATCAAACTGGTATATTAGAAGAAATAGAAATCGTTTCTGGGGTAGTGAACTTAATAATTCAAAAAAAACAGTTTATATGACAACTTATGAAGTATTAGTAGGACTATCTAAAATGATTGCCCCTGTAATTCCTTATTTAAGTGAAGAATTATATCGCAATCTAACAGGAGAGGAATCGGTTCATATTGCAGAGTTCCCTAAATACAACACAGAATACATTAATGAATCTTTAGAAGAAAAAATGGATACGGTAAGAACACTGATTAGTATTGGTAGAAATGTTCGGGAAGAACAAAGAATTAAAGTAAGAGAACCACTTTCTGAATGTTTATTAAATGCCGATTTAAATGATTTAATTGGTGATTTAAAAGATTTAATTTTAGAAGAATTAAATGTTAAAAAGGTAGTATTCACCAGTGACTTAAATAAATATATGAGTTTCTTTGTAAAACCAAACTTCAAAATAGCAGGTCCAATCTTTGGATCTAACATTAAAGTATTTAGTAATATCCTAGCAAATTTAACAGACGAAGAAATCACAACATTAAATAAAGGTAATACCATCCATATAACAATAGATGATACCGATTATGAAATTGATTCTAGTTATACCGATATAAGAATCCAAGCCAAAGAAGGATATAATGTTGGTATGGAAAATAATTTGTTTGTTATTTTAAATACAGTACGTACAGAAGAACTAATATTAGAAGGAATGGCTCGTGAATTTGTCTCAAAAATCCAAAATATAAGAAAAAATGAAGATTATAATGTAGCAGATCGTATTACGATTGACTATAATGGCGATGAGGATATTATTGCATCGGTTGATATGTTTAAAAATTATATCATGAGTGAAACATTAGCAACAGAAATAACATTCAATGAAAATATAAATATGGAACTAGATTTAAATGGTCATAAAGCTGGTATTATAACGAAGAGAGTTTAGAAATAAACTTTCTTTTTATATATCTTTCGTAATCAATATGGTATAATCTTTATATGAGAAGTGAGCAAATATGACATCAAAAAAAAGAGTAATAGAATTAATTAATAAATCCATTGTTCCTTATGAAATAACTTCGAATTATGAAAATATGGTATCAGAATGGTGCAAAAACTATGATTTGAAATTAATTAAAGAAGGAATAGAAATAGGAAAAAAACAATATTTAGTTTATGATAAAGATGAAGTGATCAAGGAATCAGCAATAGAATTTTTAGATAAACTTGGAGGCATATTTTATAACTTATCAAAGAACCCTATAGATAAAAAAATTGATCATATTTTAAATACATTACAATATGTGTTTTCTTCGTCTGATAGAAAGAAAACGAAAGAAGTTTTGACTATTTTTGCAAATGAATTGCAGAATGTATATAATAAAAGCGAAGAAGAAATTTTATGTATTTTACAAGAAGAGAAAAGTAAAATGGGTGATTATACGGAATGGGAGACATGGATTGAGCAATTTGAACTAAAAATTAAAAATGCTTCGTCAAAAATTAAAACAGTTACCGATTTAAGAGATTATTTAGTAGAACATGGAATTGAAACTATTTTTGGTAAAATTGTTGATATTCAAAAGCAGATTGGGCAGGGAGGAAATTCAATAGTATGCTTTGGAAAATTAAATAACGAAGAAATTGCTGTTAAGATATTAATTAACTATGATGAAAATAAGAAAAATAGATTTTATCTAGAATATTACAACATAATAAAATCTATAACTAACTATGAAGGTATTGTTCATCAGTATTTTATTGGAATTCTAAATGTCGAAAATACTGTATTTCCTTACATTGTAATGAAAAAATATAAATCCCAATTAACATACAATAAAGATATAAAAACGGAAGAAGTATTTAAATATATTAACCAATTACTAACACCTTTAAAGCATATCCATAAATCCGGAATAATTCACCGAGATTTAAAGCCTCAGAATATTCTAATCGATGAAAGAGGAAATTTAAATATTGGTGATTTTGGTATTGCCTATTATGATCCGGACAATTTTGTGTTTACAGGTCATACCACTACACATGATAGATTAGCTAATTATGATTTTTCAGCTCCTGAGCAGAGAAATTCAAAATATATCCCTAACGCTTCAACTGATATTTATGCTTTTGGCCAAATTATTCAATGGTTAATTTTTGGAGAAACACATAAGGGAACAAACAGGCAAAAATTAACCAAAAAAATTAATACTAAGAAGATACGTGAATTGGATAAAATAGTTGATAAATGCTTATCTAATAATCCTTTAGATAGATATCAAAGTTTTGATGAAATAGAAGAAAAATTAAATATAAAGTGTTTTTAAGATAAGGATATATATAATTGAAAATTTATTGATTTTTAGTACAATCGCCAACTCCTATTTTTAGTTATTTTCATACAATAAATAGGAGGAAGAATATGGAACATGTATATAATGGGATCTCTTATTTATTAGGAGGGTTTGATACACCAGTTATTGTCTTACTAATTGTAATGGTCTATGTTTATATAACAGGATGGTGTAAAGTAATATATTGTCACAAAATGAATAAATTAGTAGGATTAAAAGGAATCATTCGCAATATTGGTTATTTAATGATTGTATCCCTAGCAACCATTTTAGATAAAATCATGGGAAGTAGTGAAGCTATAAGAACGATTGTTATTTACTTTTTTATCGCCCATGAAGGACTATTAATATTAAAATATTGGTGTAAAATGGGACTTCCTCTACCACAGAAAATATATAATACATTAGAAAACTTAATTGGAGAGGAGGAAAATGATGGCAACACTACTAAACGTGAGGAATAAAGTTTTAAAAGGTGGAAAACATTATTTAACCAGCGATTATAAAACACGAAACGAATCAAGAGGCACTCATAATGGAATGGATTTAATTGGCCCAAATGGAGTCGATGATATCGTTGCCATAGAAAAAGGAACGGTTACTTATACGGGTTATGATGCCAGTGGTGGTTATTGGATCTCTATTGCAACAAATGGAATCGAACATAGATATTTTCACTTACAAAAAAACTCTATAAAAGTAAAAAAAGGAGAAAATGTAACCAAAGGTGAAGTCATTGCTCGAATGGGTGCCACTGGAAATGCTACAGGAAATAATCTTCACTTTGCGATTTACAAAAATGGTTATGTCGATCCGAAACCATATTTAATGAATGAAAATCCTTTTAATACCACAGAAGAAGATGCATATACTACATTTGTCCGTGAATTGCAAGTAAGCATTGGTGCAAACGTCGATGGTATAGCAGGACCAGAAACATTATCGAAAACACCAACAATTTCTACCAGCACAGGATGGAATCATAAAGCCGTTCGACCATTGCAAATATACTTACAAGCCTTAGGTTATAATTTAGGTTCAAAAGGGGTAGACGGAAAATTTGGAAAAGATATGAAAGCGTGCATAAAACAATATCAAAAAGATATAGGGCTAGCACCAAAATACCAAGATGGGGTTGTTACTTCGAAAATGTATACTTGGAAACATTTACTCAAATTAAATTAAGAGCTTGATGATAAGCTCTTAATTTGCATATTTATTTAAATTAATAATTTC
>JAGHGS010000122.1 GCA_017888105.1 Bacilli bacterium | reverse complement strand
GTATTATTACAGCATTCCTAATAGGATTAATTTTATCCCTTATCATTCCAATGTTTAATTCCAATATGGATTTTATGAGTACATTTGCATCAACAGCAGCTTCCATTATAGGGGTAATATTAGTAATTGCTTTACTTATGCCATTTTTTTATAAATTTGGGGTTCAAAAAGGAAGAATTGTATTATTCATTGCCATCATGGGAATATCTTTATTAATAGGAATTGTTATTTCTTTATTTGAAAATTCAAACTTAAAAATAGCAGAATTTTTTAGCAATTTACAGCAAATGAACTATATTATGCTTATTGCTATAGCAATTATTATAATGCTACTTATTTTGTATATTTCTTATGTTTTTTCATGTAAAATATATAAAAATAAAGAATTTTAGTATAGTATATGTCAAGTGCGCTCTAGCACTTGTTTTTTTCTTTTCTTTTTATAGTATAATATTTTCGAGGTAAAATATGAAAAGAAGTAAAAAATTAAAATTAACGAATACTGCAAAAGTAATATTTAGCATTTTAATTATTGGAATTGTTTTATGTTCTCTCACATTTATTCACAAAGATAAAACATCGGAATTTGAAGTTCATGAAATAAAAGAAGAATCAAACTATACATTAAAAATAGATTATCCCAAAGTAGAGAATAAAGAAATAGAAAAAGAGGTAACGGATTATATAAAAAATAAAAAAGAAGAATTTTTAACTACAGCTGAAGAATTAAAAGAAATAACACAGACAAAATTTGATTTATCGATCACATATACTTTAGAAGAATTATTTAATTACCAAGCACTACATATAAGTATCTATTCTTTTACTGGAGGTGCCCATTATAACAGGGAAGATCAATCTTATTATTATGATCCAAAAACCGGAGAAAAAGTAACTTTAGAAAATTTTTTAGAAACCGATAAACTAACCGATTTATCGAATCTGGCCTATTATTACACAATAAAATATTATAAAGATAATAATCAAGAATATGAAGAAGAATGGGTGAAAGAAGGAACCAGTGCAAATTTAAAAAATTTCTCTCATTTTAATATTACAAAAGAAGGATTATTATTACGTTTTGTTCCATATCAAGTAGGACCTCATTCTGATGGAGAAATTAATATTCTAATTCCAGCTGAAGAATTAAAAAGGATTATTAAAAGTGAATATTTAACACTAGAAGAACCAGTAATAGATGTAAAAGAACCGGTAAAAAGAGATTTAAGCAAGTTTAAGGATAAAAAATTATTAGCTTTTACTTTTGATGATGGCCCAAGTGATGCTCCAACAAATAAATTATTAGACAATTTAGAAAAATATGATGCTCGCGTAACCTTCTTTGTTTTAGGTAGTCGAGTAAATACTTATAGTAGTACTTTAAAAAGAGCTTATGAAATGGGAAATACCATTGGAAGTCATACCTATAGTCATTTAAATTTATATCAATTAGAAGACTATGACATTATGAAAGAAATAAATAATACCAACAATGCTATAGAAAATATTTTAGGAGTTCGTCCTAAATATTTAAGAGCACCATATGGAAATACCAATGCCCACATTAAAGAATTAAGTAACATGTATACCATTTTGTGGGATGTAGATACAGAAGATTGGAAATATAAAGATGCTGAAAAAATAAAAGATAATATTGTTTCACATGCCCATGATGGAGCAATTATCTTACTTCATGATATTTATAATACTTCCGTAGAAGGAGCTTTACTTGCTATGGAAGAACTAAAAGATGAATATGCTTTTGTAAGTATAGAAGAAATGATTGAATTGAAAGGTATCAATTTAGATAAAACAAAATCTTACTTTAGTTTTTAAATTTAAAGGAGTGAAAAGAAATGATTTGTTTTAAAAATGTATCAAAATCTTTTGGAAATAAAAAGATTTTAGACAATATTAATATTGAAATCGAAAAAAATAAAATTACTTGTTTAATCGGAGAAAGTGGATGTGGAAAGACTACTTTATTAAAGATGATTAACCGCCTAAACGAACCAACTTCAGGAACAATCACCATTAATGGGAGAAATATTTTAAAACAAGACCCTATTAAACTAAGAAGAAGTATTGGTTATGTCATCCAACAAACTGGACTATTTCCACATATGACCATAGAAGAAAATATTGAAATTATTCCTCGAATTGAAAAAGTACCAAAAACAACAATGGAAAAGAAAACATTAGAATTAATGAACATGATTGACCTAAATCCAAGTGAGTATTTAAAAAGATATCCAAGTGAATTATCGGGAGGGCAACAACAAAGAATTGGTATCGCTAGAGCATTTGCAACAGACCCTAACATTATTTTAATGGATGAACCATTTAGTGCCTTAGACCCAGTAACCAGATTGTCTTTACAAGATGAGTTAATAAAAATTCAAAATAAGCACAAAAAAACGATTGTCTTTGTAACACATGATATGGATGAAGCAATTAAACTAGCAGATAAAATCGCTATATTAGAAAGTGGTCATATCATCCAATATGATACACCAGAAATGATTTTAAAAGCTCCAGCGAATGATTATGTAAAAGAATTTGTAGGTACCAAAAGAATATGGTCATCCCCAGAATTAATAAAGGTAGAAGATATTATGATTACTCATCCAGTAACGTGTAGCCCTGAATATTCTATTTTTTACTGCTTAAATAAAATGCGCATGATGAAAGTAGATACTCTAATGGTAGTAGATGAAAATAATGTTTTATTAGGAATTCTTTATGCTTCCAATATAGCGGGTATTACCGATTATGATAAAAAAGCCCAAGACTTTATCGAAAAAGATTTTCTAGCTACTCATCCTCAAGATTCTATTATTGATTTAGTTGGTCTAATTAATGAACAAAAAATAACAACGATGCCAGTAATAGACAAAAAAGGAAAATTAAAAGGACTAATTACTAGAAGTACACTTTTAACATACATGAGTAAACAATTTTTGAAAGATGGTGAAGAATAGTGACATTTTTAAACTATATACTTTCTAATTCATCCGAAATAATAGATCTTCTAATCGAACATATCAAATTGACGTCATTATCTGTTTTAATAGCTATTTTAATTGGTATACCCATAGGAATATTAATTTGTTATGTTAAAAAATTAGAACGACCAATTTTAGCTTTTGCTAATGTTTTACAGGCAATTCCCTCTATGGCTTTACTTGGCTTTACCATACCATTTTTAGGAATTGGAACTATTCCAGCCATTTTAATGGTAGTTCTATATTCTTTATTACCAATTATAAAAAATACATATACTGGAATTGCTAACATAAATCCGCAAATGATAGAAGCAGCAACCGGAATAGGATTAACTAAATGGCAAATACTAACAAAAGTCCAAATTCCTCTAGCTTTACCAGTAATTATGAGTGGAATTCGTATTTCAGCAGTTAGTGCGGTAGGCTTAATGACTCTAGCAGCATTTTGTGGAGCCGGAGGTCTAGGATATCTAGTATATTCAGGAATTCGCTCAATTAATAATTACCAAATATTATCCGGAGCGATTCCAGCCTGTTTATTAGCTTTATTTATTGACTATGTGCTAGGAATTATTGAAAATTTAGTTACTCCTAAATATAATAAAGATAAAACCAAAAAAGGCTTTTTTAAAAGGGAAAAAACGCAAAAAATAATTCTAATAATAGTAGGTATATTACTTATTGTACTCTTAATATTCCCAACGTTTTTTCAAGGAAAAAATGATAGAGAAATAACCATAGGAAGTATGGATTTTACGGAACAAGAAATATTATCTTATATGATAAAAGATTTAATTGAAGATCGAACAGATATTAGTGTAAAACAAAAATTATCTCTTGGTTCATCCAGTATTGTTTTATCAGCAATAAAACAAGATGACATTGATTTATACGTAGATTATACCGGAACAATTTATGGAAGTGTCCTAAAAAAAGAACCGAATACAAACGTAGAAGAAGTATATCAAATATCAAAACAAGAAATGAAAGAAAAGTATGATTTAAATGTGTTAAATGACCTAAATTTTAACAATACATATACTTTAGCCGTAACCAAAGAAACGCAGCAAAAATACAATTTAAAAACAATTAGCGATTTAAGTGCGGTATCTAATGAATTAATCTTTTCACCAACCTTAGTATTTATGGAAAGAAAGGATTGTTGGTTAGGTTTAAAAGAAGCTTATCCATTCGCATTTAAAGATATTATTGCCCTAGATGGAGCACCAAGATATTTAGCTCTAATAAATAAGGAAAGTGATGTAATCGATGCTTATTCAACCGATGGCTTATTAAAAAAATATGATTTAGTTGTTTTAGAAGATGACAAAAACTTCTTTTTACCTTATCAAGCCATTCCAATCGCTAATAATCGTATTTTAGAAGAATTCCCAGAAATCATTCCTTTATTAGAAGAATTAAGTCATTATTTAAATGATAATGTAATGAGAGAATTAAATTATTTAGTGGATGAAGAAAAATGGCAACCAAGAGAAGTAGCTTCAAACTTTTTAAAACAACATAATCTGCTTCATAATTAAACATATAAAAACACATCTTTTGATGTGTTATTTTTCCATAGTTCTAGCTTCTCTAGCACTGATTCTTACTTTAGTTCCATTAATAGTCTTTTTTTGAATATTAGGTTTTTGTTTCATTTTAGTTGCATTAAGTGCATGACTTCTTTTATTCCCTGTTAAAGGTTTCTTTGTTGTAACTTTCTTAGCCATTTTGCCACCTCCATAAATTTCTTACTTAAAAACTTTAACATATTATATGCAAAAAGTCAATGTAAGAATGATTTTCAATAAGAAAATAATACAAATTACTACTATAAAAGGAATTTCAAATCATTTTTTGAATATAAATGAAAAAAAATCATAGAATTTCTTAGGAGATGATTGAATGAATTGTAAAATACCATTTACAAAAGATATTGATTTTGAAAAAAAGGTAAGTGAAATAACATCAATAAGTCTAGAACATGAAACAAAAGTAGAAGAGGGAACATTGAAAGGAAATTTTATTGTATCAGGAGATTTTAAAAGCCACGAAGTCAGTGTAAATAAAGAACCGTTTTCTTATATATTACCCTTTGAAATTGATTTGACAGAAAATGTAGATGTGGATACAATTGAATTTATGATTGAAGATTTTACTTATGAAGTGATAGAAGGAAGTATTTTAAGAGTCAATATTGATTTCAATGTTATTGCAAGTTTAAAAGAAATAGAAGAAGAACCAGAAGAAGAACCATTATTTCAAGATGTTAATAATGCTTTTTTAGAGGAAGAAGACTTATCAAAACCAGAAGAGAGAAACGAAGAAAGTACCGAAGAAGTAGACGAATTAGAAATAGAAGAAGAAAGAGAGAGTGAAGATACCATTATAAAAAGTATAAAAAGTGAAGGAAATGAATATGCTACCTATCATATTCATATGGTAAGTGATGGAGAAAGTGTTGAAACAATCTGTACGATGTATAATTCCAACTTAAACATATTACAAGATTATAATGATTTATCAAATATTACCGCGGGAGATAAAATAATTATACCAGAATCAAATGAATAATGCTCTTGAAGTATTAAAAAGGAAATTTAAACCTTACCGTTTAACAAAAAAGAAAAATGTCACAATTCTTGATTCCACAAGTGGTACTTTTGTAGTAAAGGAACGAAAAGATAATAAAGTATCTCGTGCTTACGAATATTTAATGAGTCGTAACTTTGATTATTTTCCTAAACTAGCTTTAGAAGACCGTGCAGATGTTAATGTATTTGAATATGTAGAAGACATACCAATGCCCAAAGAACAAAAAGCAATGGATATGATCGATTTAGTCGCACTTCTTCACAATAAAACAACTTACTATAAAGAAGTAACGATAGATAAATATAAAGAAATCTATGAAAACTTAAAAGATAATATTGTCTATACCGAAAATTATTATAATTTTTTATATGAAAAGCTATTAGAAGAAATATATCCATCACCTAGTCATTATTTATTGATGCGAAATATTTATAAAATATTTGAAGCAATCGAATTTTGCAATAAAGAATTAGATGAGTGGTTTGATCACACAAAAGAAGAACAAAAGACCAGAGTAGCTTTCATTCACAATAATTTGGAAACCGACCATTTCATTAAAAATAATAGAGAATATTTAATTAGTTGGGAAAAATCCAAAATAGATTCACCAGTCTTAGATTTAATTGGCTTTTATGAAAAAGAATGTATGAATTTAAATTTTGAACCAATTTTAGAAAGATATTTTAGAAGTTACCCACTAAATTCCAATGAAAAACATTTATTTTTTATCGTAATCAGTATTCCTCCCATCGTCAATTTAGAAGGAAGAGAAATAAATGTAACAAAAGAAATAAGAAAAAAACTAGACTATATGTTTAAAACAGAAAATCTAGTTAAAAATCTACTTCCATCTAACATCGAGGATAGATAATACGAAATAACAACCAAAATAAAATGAAAACTTCAATCAATAATATAAAAACATTAAAACGAAAAGGTAAAATAAGAGTTATAATAATTTGATAAAAAATTAAAATACATAAGCAAAAAATTGCTAAAATAGTAAAAAATCCTCCTCTAGGTCCTCTTGGATACATATATATCACCTAACTTATTTTATGAATAAGATAAAAAATAGTTAAAAATTAAAATTGGTAAAAATTGTCGAACTCTTTTTCTTGATTATTACTGAGAGTAAATATATAATATTGTTGTACAGAGATTTTCTGTACATAAAAGCACTTGACCAAATTTCCAAACTCTCTTTTGGCTTATATGCCCTCGGGGTCAAGTGCTTTTTTCATGTATTTTTATAGTTTGTTAAATAAAACTTATGAGATAAAATAAAATACCAAAGTACTAAGCTCTTTTTAGTAAAGAAAGTGTAAATGAATTGACATAATTTGATAATTGTTTTTTACACATTTAATTGTTATAATAGATTAGGTGAATAATATGAGGGAAGAGTACTTTGTGAACATTGCTTTTGAAAAATCAATCCAAGATTATTTAGCGAATGCAAACAATGAAGAGGGCTATATTTATAATACTTTTCCTGTGGTTGTTATTCGCGTGCTAGCCTTAATTTATGGAAAATTAGATATTTTAAATCCATATTATTTAAAAAATAGTATTGTATTTATGAATAATTTAGGAAAATATGGTTTGAGTAATTCAGAAGTGGCATTATTCAAAGATGACTTTTTAAGATTTTATGAATTTGAAGAACAAAATAAATCTCGCAAAATAAAATTAAAAAATCCATATTTTACAAATATCCAAAAATATCTAGTTGATATGTTTGTAGCTAAGAAAAAAAATAAAGAAGTTTCTTTAGTTGAAGAAGAAAAATTCCTTGATTTAATATATTCTTCCCATACCACTCATCCATATCGTATATCCTATAATTATTTAAATAGCAATGATTTAAGTTTTATTGAAAAGTATTATTATTCAAAACTAAATGAGATGGATGTAACAATGGAACTAGCTTTAGACAAAACCATTAGTGGTAATTTAAATTTAGAAGCTCTAAATTTATTAGGAGTAAATTTAACGAATTTAAAAAATATGAGTACGGAAGAAATAAAAGAAGCACAAAGTAAAGCCTATGAATATTTTGAGGTGGATGCTGAAAGTATTAATCGAGATAAAGAATTAAATAAAGCAGTAGACTATTATAAATTACATGGAAAGAAAATAACAAGTGGAAATGGCTATGTTGACATATTGTTATTGATGAGTGTAATTGTAACATCGCTTAGTGTCATATCAATTATTATTTTTAGTATTATTTAAAGAGGAGGGTTTATGGAAGTAATTACAATAAATAATCGTAAGTACCAAGTATTAAATAATTATAAGGATGCAATTAATGTAGAAGAATTAGAAGAAAAAATAACTGAATATTTTGATGATTTTGATTATATTGTTGGCGATATTGCTTATGGAAAATTAAGATTAAAAGGATTTAATAGTAAAACAAATAAAAACTTTAAAGATTTAAATGATGTCGATAAAGTGAGTGATTATATAAAAAATAATTGTGCTTATGGATGCCGTTGGTTTATGATCAGCGAAATAAAGAATTGAAGAATAAAAAATATTTTGATATAATTATAAAGAATAGAGAGGGATTGAAAATGGCGAAAATAAATATTACCAAGCCTACTGGAAATGTAGAAAGCTTAAATATTTTAAGTGCATTTAAAGCAGAAAATAATATATATGTTGTTTTGGATAGTGAAAAGATGGGATCAATGGGTCTTCCAATTATCTATGTAAGTAAATATACATCAAAACTAGAAAAAATTAATGATACGAATGAATGGCAAAGTGTTAAAAACTACTTAAAAGGGATTATTAGTGGAACGAACTTTGAATATGTAAAGTTAGGAGAAAATATAATCGCGGATGAAGCTTACTATACACCACTTACTTTACCAGCATCTTCTTTTGATGCCATAAAAGCACGTTATATAGTAGAAGATGTCTCAACAGAAGGTAATCAAGCGCCAACTCTAACACCAATAACACCGGAAGTTACGCCTGTAATGCCAAATACAAATACAGTAAGTAATACAACAATTAATGTAACTCCAGTAACTCCAAGTCCAGTTACACCAGCCGAATCTCAATCTGAATCGGTAATGAATCTTATTGATGAGGCATATAAAGTCAGTCCAGTACAACCAAGTCCCGCTTTAAATGTAGGAAATAAAGAAATGCCAACCGGAAATAATATTCCGCCAGCAGCTCCGATAGCAAGTACACCTGAAGAATCTATGCCAGTTTCAACAAACATGCCAAAAAGTCCGGTAGAAGAGCCAAAAGTAATGCCAAGTACAACCCCTACAAATATAGCCAGAGAACCAAAATCTAACACAATGAATTTTGATAATGACAAAGAAACCTTCTTAAAAGCCTGTGAAAATATGTTTGATGCTTTAGTATCTAAATATCAAAAAGAATTAGATGCTCTAGAAATAAAAAAACAAGAATTAGCTCAAAAAGAAGCAGAAATAAATGCAAAATTAAAAAATGCAAATGAACATTTAGCCAATGCTGAAGCAAGAGAACAAGTAGCAAATATTGCCCATGATAATGCGAAAAGAGTTATGGATTTAAATAATTTTATGCCTGTAAATCCAAATAATCCGGTAGGAAACTGATGTATTAAAATCATCAGTTTTTTCATACACTTAAATAGTGATGAATATGAAAGATATTATTAATTATTACTATAATTTTAATATTGAAAGTGTGGAGGATTGGGATACAATTTTTTGCTTTGATTATAAGAATGAATCTTTTTACTTTGTTCCATTTAAAAGAACAGAAAGAGAATTAATAGATTTGGTAGAAATAAGTAAAGAATTAAAAGCTAGAAATATAGAATGTCATGATTTAATTCTAAATAAATTTGGTAAAATTATTACCAACGTTTATAATACAAATTATGTATTACTAAAACCAATAGGAAATATCAAGCAGGAATATGATATAAAAGATATGATAAAATTAAATAACACTCTTATTCTAACTCCAAATAAGAGCAATTTATATCGTAATTCTTGGGCCAAACTCTGGAGTGATAAAATCGATTATTTTGAATACCAAATTCATGAATTAGGAAAAGACAAAGAAATAATTTTAGATAGTTTTAGTTATTATATTGGTTTAGGAGAAAATGCCATAAGTTACGTAAATAATATAAGTAATAAATACAAAAAAACTCCGTTAGATCGTATATGTTTATCCCATCGCCGCATCAATTATCCCAATTATAAATTAAATTATTTAAATCCTTTAAGTTTTATCTTTGATTTAGAGATTAGAGATATAGCCGAATATATAAAAAGTGCATTTTTTAAAGAAGCAGATGCTCTCAGCTATTTAAAAGAAACTCTTAAAATAACAAAATTTTCAACCTATAGTTTAGAGCTTCTATATGCCAGACTTCTTTATCCATCTTATTATTTTGATATATATGAAGCAATTATGAACAATTTAGAAAACGAAGAAAAATTAATTTCTATAATTGAAAAAGCAGACGAATATGAAGAATTTCTACGTAATGCTTATATAGAAATAAACAAATATACACCCATAGAAGGAATCGATTGGATATTAAATAAAAAATGAGTTATAAATCAACATTTATAACTCCTTCAATTTCGGGAATCCGATCTTTAAGCAATGCTTCAATTCCATAAGCAATCGTATTATCTTGAAACATGCAATCGCGACATGCACCAGTAAGTTTAATGTAAACATAATTATCTTCAAATCGAATGAATTCAATGTCACCACCATCTTGATTTAGATAAGGTTTTAATTCTTCGATTAATGATTTTACTTGTTCTTCCATAATGAATCACCAAATTTATTATAAAAGAAAATATTTTGTATGTAAAGAAAAACATGATATAATAACTTCAGGTGATAGTTCATGTTTGAAGTAGGGGATACAGTAAAATGTATTGTAACAGGTTTTAAGGAATATGGTATTTTTGTAAAAATAAATGAAGAATATAATGGTTTAATTCATATATCAGAAATATCAAGTAGTTTTGTTCATAATGTTATGGATTATGCAGAAATAGGAGAAGAAATATATGCTAAGGTGATTGAAGTAGATAATGAAACAAAACATTTAAAATTATCGATTAAAGATATCAATTATAAGTTAGATGGCAAAGAAAAAGAGGAAAGTGATAAAAACGGTTTTCAACCATTAAAAGAACATCTTAATATATGGATTAATGATAAATTAAAAGAATGGAATAAAAAGTAGAAGAATATTTGATTTTATGTAAAAAAGAAAGCACAAAAAAAACCTAGAAATTACCTAGGTTTTTAAGTAACATTTCTGGTGGCTCCAGCGGGAATTGAACCAGCGACACAAGGATTTTCAGTCCTCTGCTCTACCGACTGAGCTATGAAGCCAAAAAAATGGCGGTTCGTACGGGATTCGAACCCGTGATCTTCTGCGTGACAGGCAGACGTCATAGGCCTCTAGACTAACGAACCACATGGTTGCGGGAGAAGGATTTGAACCAACGACCTTCGGGTTATGAGCCCGACGAGCTACCAGACTGCTCCATCCCGCGATGTAAAATTAAGTGGCGGAGGAAAAGGGATTCGAACCCCTGCGCCGATTGCTCGACCTCCCGGTTTTCAAGACCGGTCCCTTCAACCAGACTTGGGTATTCCTCCATGTTTTTTCCGGTCAACACAGAAATTATAGCAAAGATATTTTAGCATGTCAACCATATTTCTTTATTTTTTTAATTTCTCTAAAGATTTATAACTCATTTTTTTAAATATTTCATAAAAATTAATTATTTTTTACAAAAAGTACTTGCAAAAGCAATAAAAACATATTATACTTAAATAGTCTTATTCATTAAGACAAGTGCCTGCCCAAGTGGCGGAATAGGTAGACGCACAGGACTTAAAATCCTGCGGGTGTTAAAACCCGTGCCGGTTCAAGTCCGGCCTT
>JAGHGS010000121.1 GCA_017888105.1 Bacilli bacterium | reverse complement strand
GGCTAGAATAGAGGTGTAAAAAATGAAAAAAATGAAAATATTAGTAATGCCAAACATGAAAGAAGTAGGAAACAAAATAAACGAAGAATTGCAAAGAAAATACAATACCAAAGAATCTTTTCTTTTAAAATATGAAATAAATCGTTTTAGCAATGGGGAAGGAAAATTAGTTATAAAAGAAAATTTAAATGATACAACATTATACATTTTAAGTGATGTTGGTAATTATGAAGAAAACTACCTCCTTCATGATCAAATCCATTACATGTCACCAGATGAACATTTTATGGATATCAAAAGAGGAATCGCTGCAACGAGTGGAAATGCATCAAAAATTAATGTAATCATGCCTCTATTATATGAATCAAGACAACACAAAAGAAAAGGGAATGAATCTCTAGATTGTGCAATCGCTCTTCAAGAATTACAAAATATGGGTGTAAACAAAATTATCACTTTTGATGCCCATGACCCCAGTATATGTAATGCCATTCCTCGCCTTCCTTTTGAAAATTATTATCCAACTAAAATGATTACCGATAAAATAAAAGAAGAAGAAATAGAAGATATATTAGTAGTTAGTCCTGATATGGGAGCGATGGAAAGAGGCAAAATTTATGCTGAAATACTAAATTGTGATGTCGGCGTATGCTATAAAAGAAGAGATTTAAGTAAAGTAATAAATGGTAAAAATCCAATTATTGAACATTTATATTTAGGCCCTTCTGTGAAAGGAAAAGATATATTAATTGTAGATGATATGATAGCTAGTGGTTCATCTATGTTAGAAATAGCCGAAAAATTAAAAAAAGAAGGAGCAAATAAAATTTATTTTGTAGCCACTTTCTCTTTATTTACAGAAGGTATAAATAAATTTATTGATGCTTATGAAAAAGGATTGTTTACGAGACTTTACTCAACGAATTTATCTTACATTCCAAACAAATTAAAAGAAACCCCATGGTTTTATAAAGTAAATTGTACAGAATGTATAGCAGAAGTAATTAAATAAATATAGAAAAGAGGAAAAAAGATGAATTATAAAATATTTACTGGAAGTACCAATAATGTTTGGAAATACGTATTTACAAAGGAAGATATGGTCGCCGAAGCAGTACTATATCAATATCAAAGTTTCTATAAAAGGACAGTAATATGTTGTAGTGTAATGAGTGGTTGTCCTGTCGGATGCACTTTTTGTGGAACGGGAGCAAAATTTATTAGAAATTTAACAAGTGATGAAATAGTAGAACAAATAGATACAGTTTTAAGAGACAAAAATTTAATAAAAGATATTAATGATAAATGTGAGAAATTACAATTTATGTTCATGAGTATGGGAGAACCAATGCTAAATTGGGACGAAGTAGAAAAAGCAATTATCGTATTAAATAAAAAATATGATCAGGCAGAACTCTTATTATCTACCATTGGCTGTGATAATGATGAAGTATTTAAAAAAATAATTGATATCTCTAAAAAAATCAAGAAAGTAGGTTTACAATTTTCGATTCATAAATCAAATGATGAAGCAAGAAATAAATTAATCCCTTTTCACAAAAAAATGAACTTAGAAAAAATTAGAGATGCTGGTATCATATGGTGGACAAAAACAGGTCGAAAACCATTCTTAAATTACTGTGTTGATGGAGCAAACAATACTAAGCAAGATTTTATCAATCTTACACAAATTTTTTCTCCAGTCGTATTCAATTTCACTTTCAGTGTAGTTTGTTCTAAAGATGAAAACATGAAAGAAGCTGCTTTTCGTAATCTTGACATCATAAAAGAATTTCAAGATAAATTTTTAGCTAAGGGATATAATGTAAGAATGTTTGATCCAGCTGGCCAAGATGATATAGGTGGAGGATGTGGTCAATTATGGTATGTTCAAAATTGGTTAAAAAGCCATCAAAAATAGGAATATTAGGTGGATGCTTTAATCCACCTCACAAAATGCATTTAAATATTGCTCTAAAACTAATAAAGAAAGGCTATTTAGATAAAGTAATTTTTGTTCCTGCAGGAAATGGTTATAACAAAAAAGGTTTAATCAATATCAAATATCGGTTAGATATGTTAAAAATTATGACTAAAAAATACCCTGATTTAGAAGTATCTAATTATGAACAAGAAAAAAGTAGTTATACCTATGAAGTGCTAGATCATTTTAAAAAAGTATATCCTGATGCAGAAATATATTTCATTTGTGGGGCAGATAATTTAAGAGAAATGAAAACTTGGAAAAACTATGAATATATTTTAAATACTTATAAATTATTAGTAATAAAAAGAGGGAAAAAAACTACAAATTCTAATAAAAATGTAATCTTTGCTAATATTTCTTCATCTTCTATTTCATCTACTAAAATACGTAAAAAATTAAAAAAATCTCAATTTTCACACTTATTTTTAAAAAATATAGATAAGTTTGTGTTAAAATATATACAAGAGAAAAATTTATATAAAGAAGAGGAAAACATGGAAAGAAAAATAAACAAGATAAAATTATTTGTAAATGATAATGAAAAAAGTAGAAATGTTGCTAAGCGTTTAGAATCGGATTTAATACACTACAATTTTGAACTAGTAGATGAAGGCTATGATTTAGCTATATCAATTGGTGGAGATGGGTCATTCTTAAAAATGGTAAATGAAACAAACTTCAATCCGAATATTTATTATGTCGGCATTAATGCCGGAACGCTTGGCTTTTTACAAGAAATAGATATAAGGGATTGCCCCAACTTTCTTAAAAGATTAGAGGAAAATGATTATAAAATAGAAGAAATATCCATTGGCGAAGGTGTAATTACAACGGACCAAAAGAAAGAAGAATTTAACTTTTTAAATGAAATTGTAATTAGGGATGCAAAATTTAAAGTACTAGATGCTCTTATTCATGTAGATAGACAATTATTAGAAAATTATCATGGTGATGGTATATTAATTAGTTCATCAACTGGAAGTACAGCCTATAATATATGTTATGGTGGAAGTATCATTGATAATACTTTAAACACACTATCCATTACCCCAATTGCTCCTTTAAATAACAAAATATATAAAAGTTTAACAAATTCCGTAATTATCCCAGAATATAAAACGATTTTCTTTACTCCCAATACCAAAGAACAAGATTTATTCTTAACGATAGATGGAAATAATTTAGAAATAAATAATTGTTTAAAAATAGAAGTAAAATTAGAAAATAGAAAAATTAAATGTCTAAAGATGAATGATTCAAACTTTATTAAAACAGTAAATAATAAATTAATAGGATACAACTAATTTATTAAGAATAGAGGTGTAAAAATGTATAAAAATGAAGAAGAATTTTTAGCTGCTTATGATTCAAATGCTTTTGAAAAGCTATCTATGACGACCGATATTTTACTTTTAAGTGTTAGTACCAAAGCAGAAGAAAACTACCGGAAATCTAGTAAAAAATATATGAGTATTTTACTTGTAAAAAGAGATGATTATCCATTTAAAGACAAGTGGTGTTTACCAGGAGGATTTTTAGATATTCATGAAGATTTAGAAGATTGTCCTAAAAGAATTTTAGCCAGAGAAACAAACCTTCACAATATCTATTTAGAGCAATTATATACTTTTGGAAGCATAAATAGAGATCCACGTATGCGTGTTGTATCAACTTCTTATATTGCTTTAGTAGATAAAAATAAACTACAAGAAAAACTTCATAAAAATGCTTCTTGGTTTAATGTAACTTATTTTGAAAGTGAAAAAGATGTTTTAGTCATACTTGATAATGGTAAAGAACAAATAAAATTTACAATCGGTAAAACTTTAAAAGAGCAAACAACGGATCGTTATAAATTTACAGTTTTAGAAAATGATTCTTTAGCATTTGATCATCCATTAGTAATTTGGTCCGGAATTGAGAGATTAAAAAACAAAATTGGTTATACCCACATAGTCTTTAATATGATGCCTAAATATTTTGCTTTAGGAGATTTACAACAAGTATATGAAGTCATATTAAATAAAAAGTTACTAGATCCAGCATTTCGAAGAATGATTGCAGATAAAGTAGAAAAAACAGAATATGTAAAAACAGGGGAAGGACATAGACCATCTGTTTTATACAAATACAAAAAAGGAAAAAATTAATGCAAGAAAATCAAATCCCTCTATACAAGTAATTTCCTACTGGACCATACCTCCGTTCTACTTTTACAGTGATCTTGTTTATGTGTTCTCTGTGTTTTCAAATGACACCCTCAGCAGCACGAACAGCTACGTGACGTACGTGAATGGTGTGCGCCCAGTAATAAATCTGAAGGCTAGTATACAATTTTCCGGTGGAGATGGCACGTCCGAAACTCCATTCGTCGTTTCCTAATACAACTCTTTTCTAATTGCTTTCACACATAAAATAACAATAATGAATATATCAATAATTTCTGCAATCACTAAAGAATACATACCAATATGACATAATGATAAAATAGCCATAGATACTAATTTTGTAATAACAGCTACCATCGTAATAAACATGGTAGTTTTTGCTTTTCCAATCGCTTGCAATACACTTTGAAGTGGTCCCTCTAAATAAAACAAAACAAAAAACGGTGCTAGTATTTCAATATATTCACTTCCTTTTGTTGTATTATATAAAGTTGATAGTAATGGTTCCCGAAATAAGTAAATAAAACTAGAAAAAATAAGTCCCACAATAAAAGATAAAATTATCGCTTGTTTCAGTCTTCTTTTAACCATTTCATAATTTTTATGATAAAAGAATTTGGAAATTTCCGGAAGAAGACTTGATGATATTGCCGCAATAAAAAAAGAGGGCATAGATAAAAGAGAAATGGTATAAGCATTATAAGCTCCATATTCATTTAAGATAAAATCCATGGAATATCCCGCAAAAAGTAAAACATTCGTTAAAATAATTGGTTCAAAAAAGAAGCCAATATTACCAACTAATCTTCCTGATACAGTAGGAACAGATATACTAAGGATTTCCTTAGCAGTCTTCATGTCTGGTTTTAAATCATTTTTGGTAATTTTAAATTTTTTAGGTAAGAAAAATAAGAAAGTAAAAATACTTGCTAATTCTGATGCGATACTGATTAAAATGAGACCCATAACAGAATAAACAATTCCTTTATTTACAAGCGTAGGAATAATTAAAAATATTAAAGCCATTCTAACAATTTGTTCTATAATATTTGAAATAGTATGAGGTGCCATCTTTTGTTTCCCATAAAAATATCCCTTTAAAATACTAGAAATAGATACAAAAGGAAAAGTAAGAGCCATTGCCATTAATAAAACACTACATCGCTCATCATTTAAAAGAGTACCAGCAATAAAATCTTTTGTAAAATATATAATAGTAATTACAATCAAATTTAAAATAAGAGTAATAATCGTAGCACTAGATAAGATCTTAATACTTTTCGTTCTATTTTCACTAATTAGCTTGGATATAACAACAGGTAATGAAAGGGTAGCAATCGTAAGTAATAGAGAATAAGTAGGCATAACTAAAGAATAAAGGTTAATTGCATCACTTCCAACCATTCTTGTATAAATGATACGTATTGCAAATCCTAAAAGTTTTGTAACAAGCCCACCAATCATCAAAATAAAAGTTGCTTGCAAAAATTTGTTCTTCAAATGCTACTCCCCCTTTTAAAATTAGTTCTTTTAGTATATAATTAAATATATGAGAAGAAATGAATTTTAGTAAATAAAAAGGAGGGATGGTGATAATATGGACGATAAACTCAATGTTATAACTGATTTGTTTGAAAATACTTCTATCAGGAGCGTATGGGATAATGCGAAAGAGGAATATTATTTTAGTATTATAGATGTAATTATGGCTTTAACAGGTAATGATTATCAAAAGTCACGTAATTATTGGAAATGGTTAAAAAATAAGCTGAATAAAGAAGGAAGTGAACTGGTTAGTAAGACTAACCAGTTGAAAATGAAAGCCCAAGATGGAAAGCTTAGAGAAACTGACACGCTTGATACAAAAGGAATATTTCGGTTAGTTGAATCTATTCCTAGTCCTAAAGCGGAACCTTTTAAAGTATGGTTAGCTAATCTTGGCAGTGAAAGAGTCGATGAAGTTTTTAATCCGGAAATCGCCATTAGTAGAGCCATTCTTTATTATAAAAACAAAGGATATGACAATAATTGGATTAAGATGCGACTTACTGGTATTGTTGATCGTTTTAAATTAACGGATATTTGGAAAGAAAGTGGAATCAACAAGCCTTTAGAATATGGAATATTAACAAACGAAATTTACAAAAGTTGGTCTGAAATGAGTGCATCAGAATATAAAGTTTTTAAAGGGATTAGGAAAGAGTCCCTCCGAGATAACATGACTGATATTGAAATAGCTTTAACAGATCTAGGCGAGATTGCCACTAGAGAATTAGTGAAAGAGCATAAGCCTTATGGTTTAGATGAAAATAAGGAAATAGCTAGAAGAGTCGGTAACATTGCAAGAGGAGCCAAAGAAAATTTAGAACGGGAATTAGGCAGAAGTGTTATATCAAGTACAAATGCACTTTGTTATCGATATCTTGATGAAAATTTGTTAGAAAATAAAGTGAGTGATCAAAATGAATAATGAAATTAAATTTAAAAATCTAGCAGAACTATATGAACGAATTTTACCTGCCTTAAAAAGCAAAACAAGAGAAATTCATAAAAAAGGCATGAATTATATTCATGAAGAAGATATATGGAATTATTTAAAAAACTATAAATGGACCAGTTCAAGAGCATTAGATCTTGGCGACATGGTCAATGATATTTTTAATATTGAATTAAATGAATTAGATAACTATGTAAAAAATGAATTTAAAAATTACCGAAGAGAAATTAACGGGGGAGAGATTTAAATGAAAACAGAAGAAAATTCGATAACCTTTGAAAGTGTTTACGAGCACATCAAAGAAAACATCAAAGATACAGAAGAATTATTAAAAATTAAAGAAGCCTATTATTTTGCAAAAGAAAAACACAAAGGAATGAAACGCCTTACCGGAGAAGATTTTATTACTCATCCACTTCATGTAGCTGAAATTGTAAATAATCTAAATGTAGATTCTACAACAATCATAGGAGCCTTACTACATGAAGTAATGAACAATGGAGAGACCACGCTAGGTGAAATTGAAGAAAAATTTGGCAATACGGTTGCAACAATTGTCGATTCCATTACCAAAATAAACAAATTAGAATTGGTAGACGATTCCGAATCCAGTGCCATTTATTTAAGAAAAGTATTAGTAGGACTAGCAACCGATGTAAGAGTATTATTTATTAAACTTGCCGATCGTCTTCATAATATGCGAACCAATTATGCGATTAATCCCAAAAAGCAAAAAGATAAAGCCTATGAAACAATGGCAGTCCTAATTCCAATCGCTCACCGTCTTGGAATAAACTCAATTAAAAGTGAATTAGAAGACTTATGTCTATATTATACGAAACCAGATGTTTATAATGATATTTTAGAAAAATTAAGTGAAACAAAAAAAGAACTAAACGATTCATTAGAAGAAATGCAAGAAAGCATTACAAATATTTTAACAGAACAAGGTTTAAAGTTTAAAATAAAAGGACGAGTAAAAAGTGTTCACAGTATTTATAATAAATTATCGAACGGTAAAAAATGGAATGAAATTTATGATATTTTAGCATTAAGAGTAATATTAGAAACAGTAAGTGATTGTTACTTAGCAGTAGGATTAGTTCATGCGAAATATCGTCCAATTCCCAACCGGTTCAAAGATTATATCGCAATGCCAAAAGCAAATATGTATCAAAGCTTGCATACCACAGTATTTGGAGTAGATGGTCATTTATTTGAAGTTCAATTCAGAACTTATGAAATGGATGAATTTGCTGAAAAAGGTATGGCTTCTCACTGGTCTTATAAAGAGCATGGTACGAAAAAAGTTCAAAATATTATGGAACAAAAATTAGAAATGTTCCGTAACTTAATTGAGACTCATGAAGAAGTCGATGATCTTGCTTTTGCAAAAGATGTAACGAGTGATATGTTAGCAGAAATGATTTACGTTTTTACTCCCAAAGGGGACGTCATGGAACTACCTCGTGGTGCAACTCCAATCGATTTTGCTTATCGAATTCACTCGGATGTTGGGGATAAAACCGTTGGTGCAATCGTAAATGATACCATTGTGCCATTAAATCATGAATTAGAAAATAATGATATTGTAAAAATTAAAACCAATCCAAACAGTTCTCCCAATAAAGATTGGCTAAACTTTGTAAAAACAAGTCAAGCAAAAAACAAAATCAAATCATACTTCAGCAAACAAGAGCGTGCTTTTATGACGGAAAAAGGAAAAGATATCTTAGAAAAAGAATTACGTAAAAGAAAACTTGGCTTTAATGAAGTAATGAGTGATGAAAATATTAAAAAAATATTAAAAGACTTAAAACTAAAAGATTTAGAAGATATTTATTTATCAATAGGTACATTAAGATATACCGCTGGATTTATTATCAATTTAACCAAAGAAAATAAAGCCAATGTAGAAGATGCCTTAATTGAAAAAGTAAATAAGGAAACAAAAACCGAAGGAAACTATAAAAACGATATTATCGTCGCTGGTTTTGGAGATATCTTAGTAAATATTGCAAAATGTTGTAAACCTGTAAAAGGGGATGAAATTATTGGTTTTATTACCAAAGGTCAAGGAATTACAATTCATAAGACAAATTGTTCAAATATTGTTGATAAAGAAGAGCGAACGATTGAAGTAAGTTGGAATGAATTTCATGAATCAACCTATTTAACCGATCTATATATAGAAACAGACAGCAATAAAAATTATTTATCAGAAATTATTGCTACATTCACAAAAAGAAATGTTCATATAGATGCTTTTAAAGCCAAAGAATATGCGAATAGCTATCTATATGAAATAACCATTAAAGTAAAAAACAAAGAGGAAGTAGAGCGAATCATATTAGATTTAGAAATGCTTTCTTTCATAAGAAAAGTAAGTAGGAGGAAATTTTGAGAGTATTAGTACAAAGAAGTAAACATAGTAGTGTATCAGTAAATAACAAATTAGTAAACGAAATTGAGAAAGGACTAGTGTTATTAGTTGGTTTTACTGGCAGTGATACGGAAGAAGATATTGACAAATTAGTAAAAAAAGTAGTAAATTTAAGAATATTTGATGACGACTCTGGTATTATGAATAAATCAATTTTAGAAGTAGGTGGCGAAATTTTATCAATTAGTCAATTTACATTATATGCAAATACCAAAAAAGGAAATCGTCCTTCGTATATCGAAGCTTTAAATGGAGCCGAAGCAATCAAATTATACGAAAAATTTAATGAAAAATTAAATCAACACATTATTACCAAACCTGGTATTTTTGGTGCAGAAATGGAGGTAAACATAACAAATGATGGTCCAATAACCATCTTGTTAGAAAGTTAAAATGATATTAGAGGAAGAAATAATAGAGCAAATGCTGGAAGAAAGTGAAGGTAAAGAGTATTTCTTAGAATTAGGAAATCATCTTGCAGATACTTATGAAAGTTACTTCACCGATACCCAAATAGAAAAATTATATAATCCAACTTTATCTTTAGAAGCAACAAAATTATATTTGCCAAGATATTTTTTCGATCCGAAAGATTTAGCTTATTTGCAATTTAGTGAATTACAAAAGCTAATAATTAATGAAAATACTTATATAATATTTGATTTAAAAGGTCAAGTAAAAGAATTCGTAATAGAAAAAGAAATGCAACATGCTTTAAATTTAAATTTACTGAATGCTTTACAAATTTTAGAATTACGTAGCATTCCAATAAATTTAAATGAACTAGCAAAAGAAATGCAAAAATTAATAGTAACATCACTCGTTTATAACTATGCCTTTCAAAAACTAAAAGAAAACTCCAAAGATAAATTAGATATAATGCGAGCTGGAATGTTTAAAAATGCTTATTACAATATTATTGGTTTAAACTCACAAGAATATTGTAAAAAGTTCTTAAATATGTCCCTTCAAGCTCCAACAAGATAAATTCAAAATTGCACTCTTTACAACGAAACTCTATAGTGATATAATCTTACTTACCCTCAAAAAGAGGGGTAAGAACGGAGGAATAAAAATGAAAAGGAATGGATTCCAATTGAGTTACGAAGAAGAGTTAATATTGTTTTATAATAAATATTTAAACACAGGATTATGGGAAGGATATTTGCCAATATTAGTAAATAAGTGTATAAACTTATGGAATGAAAAAGAATCACGAAAAGTTAAAAATTTAAGAGAAGAAGATTTACAAAGATTAAGTTTTAATAGCAAAGACTTTGCTTCTTTATCAAATCTTGATCGTGATTTTCTAAGTTTTTATCCAGTCATAAATTTAAATATCACAAAAGATTACAGCATCTTAATGGATTCACTAGGAAATATCAAAAAATTCCAATTTAAAAGTTACGTTGATCTTGCGGAAGAAAAAGAATTAAAAGAAAATGTTGGTCGTAGTATCTTTGAATTTTTGAATAAGTTTGAAAATAGCAGTGATATTCAATCAGTCCAAGAAATTGCTGAAAATGCGATCTTACAAAATATTTTAGTATCAAAAATATATAAAGCAATCTATGAAAAATTAGAAAAAGAAAAAGGAATTGTCAAAGCATCTTTATTTGCTTTAGCAAATGCAAGTATCATTTCCTGTGATGAAAAACTACAAAAGATGTTTAATTATGAAGAATTATTCCAATCAAAATTAACTTATACTCGTTCTCGTCGTTAAAAGTACTTGACGATTATAAAAAAATATAATAAAATGAACTATATAAATATTTTTCTAAGGAAAGACCAAGTATAATTAGGTTTCCCTTTAAAAGAGAGGGCTAGCTGCTGAAAATGCCTAGAGGGTAATAATTAGAAAGACAGCTTTCATAATTTAGAAAACGCAAAAATGCGATAAATATTTAAGAGTACTTAGTAAAATAAGGTGGCACCGCGGGTAATACTCGTCCTTATGTTACTAAGTTTTTTTATGTTAAAGGAGGAAAAAAATCGTGCAAAAAGAAATAATGGGAACATATGCAAAATATTACAACTATATCAATCGTGTTTTTCAAACCGTATGTGAATACTACAATTATGATTTTATAAAATTATCTCAATCAGATAATGGAAAAGAAACATTTTATAAAATCTTTAAAGAAAAAAACTTAAATCAAGTAAAGTTCTATTTTAGTAACAACAATGAATCATTGAAAAAAGAAGAACTCGGTATAACTGTAATTGGTTTTGCCGCACCCCTAATACATACGGAAGCAATCTCTCTTACTTACCGTTTCTTAGAAGAAATAGGATTTTCTGATTTACTAGTAAAAGTAAATACCAATAGTAATGAAATTTTAGAACACTTAAATTATTTGGATGTGGATTATGAATTAAATGATCAAACTGAAAAAAAATTAGAAGATAATATTAGTATGGTATTTGAAATCATGAGTGATAATAATGAGGTTTTATGTCAAGGAGAATTTGACGAAAAAAAAGAGCAAATATATAGTACGATTGACTTAAATCTTTTAATGGACCTTTTACCATCTATTTCAAACTTAAAGGAAGAAAAAAGAATTGATGTATATGTAACAAGCAAAAGCGAAGAAGAAAAATTAACAGCAATAAGACTAGTACAAGACTTACGTTGGAGTGAAATTATAACAGAAATGAATTATCAAGAAGAAGAAATGGAAGAGCAACTAAAAGAAGCAAATGACTTAAACGCTCGAATAATCATTAAATTAAATAGTGAAGATCTAAAAAAAGGCTTAATTACCGTTCAAGATAATTTAACGAAAGAAGAAACAAAAGTAGATGAAAATGAAATATTAGATTATGTAATTAGTAATTTATAGGAGGAATTATGGAAAATAAATATAGAAACAAATATTGTGGTGAAATAACAAGAGAAGATGTTGGTTCAACAGTTAAAATAGCAGGATGGATTAATTCCATTCGAAACTTAGGAAGTTTATGTTTCTTAACCATTCGAGATGAAACCGGAATTGTTCAAGTAATTAGTGAAGAAGTAGAAAAACTAGAAAATTTAACACGAGAATCAACAGTAACCATTACAGGAATAGTCAATTTAAGAGAAAAAGACATTAATCCTAACATGAAAACTGGAGAAATTGAAATTCTTTTAGAAGAAATCACTGTTTTAGGAAAATGTGCAAATATATTACCATTTGAAATTAACCGTAGCAAAGAAGCAAGCGAAGAAACACGTCTTAAATATCGTTATTTAGATTTAAGAAACCCAGAAGTTCATAATAAAATTTTATTTCGAACAAAAGTGATAGACCATATTAGAAGCATTATGAAAAATCTTAATTTTACGGAAATTACAACACCAATTATTACCGCATCCAGTCCAGAAGGAGCAAGAGACTTTGTCATTCCATCAAGAAATTATAAAGGTAAATTTTATGCTTTACCACAAGCACCTCAGATTTATAAGCAATTATTAATGGTATCTGGATTCAATCGTTATTTTCAAATCGCTCCATGTTTCCGTGATGAAGATTGTCGGGCAGATCGAACTCTTGAATTTTATCAATTAGACTTTGAAATGAGCTTTGCAACCGAAGAAGATGTATATGAAGTAGGAGAAACCGTATTTTACGAATTATTTACTCATTTTAGTAATAAAAAAGTATCATCAAGACCATTCAGAAGAATTCCTTATAAAGAAGCAATGCTTAAATATGGTAGTGATAAACCAGATTTAAGAAATCCTTTAATCATTGAAGATATTACAGATATTTTTAAAGAAACAAATTTCAATGGCTTTAAAGAAAAAACAGTAAGGGCAATTAAAGTAGAGCAAATGGAAAAACCAAATTCATGGTATAAAAAATTAGAAGAATGGATGAAAGAAAAAGGTGCCGAAGGATTAGCATACATCAAAGTAGAAGAAGATTTAAATCTAAAATCAACAATTACTAAATTTTTAAGTGAAGATGAAATTGCAAATTTAAAAGAAACATTAAAACTAGAAGTCGGAAATGTTGTATTTGTTC
>JAGHGS010000120.1 GCA_017888105.1 Bacilli bacterium | reverse complement strand
TGTATAATATTAAATGTGTTGAGATTATTTAAACTCTTTGAGCGGAATTTATAATAATCCAACACTTTTTATTTTGCAACACTATTTTAACAAAACTAAAGACTTTTCGTTAGAAATTTGGTACAATGATAATATAAGGTGTTGCATATGATACGAGATAATATAAAAATAATTAAAAGCTATTTTAAATTAGTGAAAGGTAATAAAATATTAATTACTTGTTTATTTATTACTTCCATACTAAGACATATAGCAAGCCTTTTAATACCAATTTTTGCTGCTAATATCATATTATATATAACAGATGGAAATGCCGATAAAACTTACTTAAATATACTCTTATTAGCATGTACTTACATTGCATATAATCTCTTCTTATATTTAAATTATGTTTCATATTCTTACAATTTTAAATATAGTTATAAAAATATTAGAGAAAAAATAATGAACAAAGTTTTAACATTTGATGTAGACTTTAACGATAATATATCGAAAGCAGAAATATTAAATACGATAAACGCCGATACCGGAAGCATTGCTGAAATGATAGATAACATTAGTGAAATTATACTAGTATTTATAAAAGTAATCATATTAATCTTTATTTTCGCTTATACCAATGTACTAATAGGAATAATTGTTTTATTATTAGAACTATTATATTTAAAATCATATGACTATTGTAATGTTGCTAATGCAAGATACTTAATGGGACAACAAAAATATCGAGATAAACTTACAGATAATTTATCTCAAATCTTAAATGGATTAAGTGAAATTAAAATATTTAATATACATAATAAAATGAAACAAAGATTTAGTGTAATTGCTAACAAATGGTCTGAACAATACATGTTAAAAAGAAAATACATCAATATTAGAGCAACTCTTTTACCATTAATTACAGACTTAGGTAAAATCATTTTGTATTTAATCTTAGTATATCTTGTCTTAAAAGGTTACTATGAAGTAAATATCTTGGTTCTTTTAATTACGTATTATGAAAACATTATAACCAACACCAACACTTTAATGACATATTCAAAACAAATAAGAGAATGGTCTATATCAATCACGCGAATTAATAAACTATTAAACTATGAAAATGGCCAAAAACTAGAATTTGGCACCAATAAAAAAGACAATATATTAGGCTTAGTAGAATTTAAAGATGTTTCATATACATACAAATCCAAAAATAAAGGAAGCATAAAAAATATTTCTTTTGAGGCTTTACCAAATGAAATTACAGCTTTAGTTGGTCATTCTGGATGTGGCAAAACAACAATTGTCAATTTGCTACTAAGAAAATATAAAATTGATGAAGGTGCTATTTATATAGATGGTGAAAATATATATGATTTCACAGAAGATACTTATTCTAAAAATATTACAGCGGTAAATCAAATGCCATTTATTTTTACCATGAGTATTAGACAAAACTTAAATTTAATTGACAAAAATAAGCAACATCAAATAGAAGCTTGTAAAAGAGTAGGAATCCATGACTTTATTATGTCCCTACCGAAAGGATACAATACAATCTTATCAGAAAATGCATCAAACTTTTCTGGTGGTCAAAGACAACTTCTATCCATTGCAAGAGTATTACTATCAAAAGCAGAAATCCTAATATTTGATGAAGTAACAAGTTCACTAGATACAATTCTTGTAGAAAAAATGAAAGAAATATTTGAAGATTTAAAGCAAGATCACACCATCATTATTATTACTCACAAAAAAGATGTTATGCAAATAGCAGATAACATCATTGTACTAAATAAAGGTGAAATTGTAGGAATTGGTACTCATGATAAACTAATGAAAAATAATCCATTCTATATTGACTTACAAACTAAAAACTATCATAGTTCAAACAAAAGAATTACTGAAAATATTTTAATCACTGATACAGATGAAACAAAAAATTAAGGAACCATGAAGGCTCCTTTTAATTTATCTAACAATTCTATCATTATTTACTTGAATACTTGCTAATAGATTATCCATATTACCTATAATTGCTTGATAAGCATCATTACTTATTTGATTCGTATTAAATAGATTATCTATTTTTAATTTTAGCAATTCAAAGTAATGTACACATAACTTAACTAAAAACTCTGAAATATTACTAGGTATATCAACATAATCATAACTATGACTATGTAAATGAGCTAATAAAGAACCAATTAAAGCATTTGCAGTTTCCTTTTGCCATATATCAATATGTAAAAAATCTATGATATCACCTAATAAGTGGAAAATATAATCACAATCATGTATAACCTCAAAAGATGGAGATTTCATTCCAGCAACAATATAATTATTTACATAATCCGCTCCATCAGGATAATCCAATAACTCATAAAGCTTATTTTCATCTTTTACTTCAATTTTTTCGTTATCAACCACATGAATGGTACTAGACATTTCATCAAACATTTGATTAAGTTTTTCAAGATATGCAATATTTTTATCTAAATCATTAACAAAAAAATTGTATTGTTCTTGATTCATACGTCCATCGTTTAATAATGGAATTAAAGTTTCTTTTGCTTTATTAGCATATGTACAAAATAACTCTGTAATAAATTTTCTATTATGTAAAGTTTGCTTATAAAAGTCTTTAGAAAAAACATATGAAAAATTAAAAGTCAAAAAACTCATATTCAAATTATCTAATGAATGTTTACTTCTTACGCAATCTTCTACACGAGAATTAAAATAAGAAATATCCTCTAAAAAAATCACATAAAAATTTTTATAACCAGTATTCATGAGTTTATCAGATAATAAAACTACCATACTTTCATGGCTTAGTAAATTCTTAATAATATCATTAAATTTGTTTTCATCTAAAATGTGAATATCTCCATTGTTATCAACACGAATAGCCTTATCCATAGCATTTTTTATACGTATTGTATCCACAACAAATTGGGCTGTTCCTAATCCATTATCATGATCATATAAAGTTTCATCAAATTCCTTATCACTTGATAAATCAACCTTTAAAACTTTACCATTTAAATAGTCAAAAACAGGATGTTTTTCTAATAGCTCTCTTGCATCTTCCACTGTTAATTTAACATCTGGTTGCAAAACACCTAATCCTAATTTTATAGCATTATTATAGAGTTCTACTAATAACTCCGCCTTATCAATTCCTTCAATATTAACCATAATATCCCCTTATTTCTACAAATATTATAGCATAAATCACTCCTAATAGCAAATTTCCAAAAAAAAGAACCTATTTTCTAGGCTCTAATCTTATTATTCAATAATTTCTGATACTACACCAGCACCAACAGTACGTCCACCTTCACGGATAGAGAATTTCGTACCATTTTCAAGTGCAACTGGAGCAATTAATTCAACAGTCATGTCAACGTTATCGCCAGGCATAACCATTTCAACACCAGCTGGAAGTTCAATTACACCAGTAACATCGGTAGTTCTGAAATAGAATTGTGGTCTGTAATTTGAGAAGAATGGAGTGTGTCTACCGCCTTCTTCTTTAGAAAGTACATACACACTAGCTTTGAACTTATGATGTGGAGTAACACTTCCTGGTTTAGCAATAACTTGTCCACGTTCAACTTCGACACGAGCGATACCACGTAGTAATACACCAGCGTTATCACCAGCTTGAGCAAAGTCAAGTGATTTTCTAAACATTTCAATACCAGTAACAACAGTTTTCTTAGTTGGCTTTAATCCTACGATTTCAACTTCGTCGTTAAGATTTAATTTACCTCTTTCAACACGACCAGTAACAACTGTACCACGTCCTGAAATTGTAAATACGTCTTCAATACTCATTAAGAATGGTTTATCAGTGTCTCTTACTGGAGCGTCAATATAAGAATCAACAGCAGCAATTAAATCACGGATACTTTGTGCAGCAGCTTCATCACCTTCAAGTGCTTTTAAAGCTGATCCACGAATGATAGGACATTCAGTATCGAATCCATATTCTCCAAGTAATTCACGAATTTCCATTTCTACTAAATCTAGTAATTCTGGATCATCAACTTGGTCACATTTGTTCATATAAACAACAATTTTAGGAACACCAACTTGACGAGCTAAAAGAATATGTTCTCTTGTTTGAGGCATAGGTCCATCTGCAGCAGAAACTACAAGAATAGCACCATCCATTTGAGCAGCACCTGTGATCATGTTTTTAACATAGTCAGCATGTCCTGGACAGTCAACGTGAGCATAATGACGTTTTTCAGTTTCATACTCAACGTGAGCAGTATTAATGGTAATACCTCTTTCCCTTTCCTCTGGAGCTTTATCGATATCAGCATAATCAACAAAGTTACCAAAATATTTTGTAATCGCAGCAGTTAAAGTTGTTTTACCATGGTCAACGTGTCCAATAGTACCAATATTAACATGCTCTTTTGAACGATCAAATTTTTCTCTTGCCATATTTTTTTCTCCTTTCATATTTACTATTATATTTTATCTAATGCTTGAATATTTTTCAAGTATTATTCGATTTTTATGTGTTAATTTTAGTTAACACTGTTCTTTTTAATAATTTCCTCAGCAATAGACTTAGGAACTTCTTCATAATGATCAAGTGTCATAGTAAAATTTCCACGTCCTTGCGTATTACTACGTAAGCTTGTAGCATAACCAAACATTTCTGCTAAAGGAACCATTGCTTTAATAGATAAAGCATTTCCACGAGATTCTTGACCCATTGGTTTACCACGACGGCTAGTAAGATCTCCCATAACGTTACCCATGTATTCATCTGGAACAATTACTTCAACACTCATAATTGGTTCAAGAAGTACTGGATTACATTTATTCTTAGCTTCTTTTAAAGCCATAGAAGCAGC
>JAGHGS010000119.1 GCA_017888105.1 Bacilli bacterium | reverse complement strand
CATAACAGAAACAACCCAATAAAGTGTCTTATAAACCCCATTTACAAGCAAATCAACTATAAAATTAGGAAAACATAAAAACTCGAAAAAACTTGTAATTGTACCTTCTAAAGCAGAAAAAAATGAAAATAACCAACTAGATGGATAATTAGCCCCAACAATAGTAAGATAAAAAACCAGAAATAAAAGAAAAAGCATAATTGGAATCCCCCATATTTTACTAGTAAGGATTCGATCAATTTTTCTTTCTTTATTGCGATAATTCCCATTTTCTATTTCAATAACACCATTTAATATATCTTTTATTTTACGAGCCATCTTTAAAGATATTTCTAAATGTACATCTCCCTTAAAAGAAGAAGATGGTACTTTTTTAATAATACCTAATTTTTGAAACGAATTGATATAATGCATATTTTCTTCCATAATTTTAAGAGCAATCCACTTCCGATTATATTTATCGGTTTTTATATCTTTAGAAATTTCATAAATAGAATCATTTAATACACCATAATCAAGATCCAAATAATTTTGTGGTTCTGAATCTCGAATCGCCAAAAGCAAATCATCCAAACCTTTTTTATTTCTAGCACTTACTGCTACAACTTTACTACCGATTCTCTCTTCCAATAAAGAATAATTAATGTGAATCCCCATTTTTTCTGCTTCATCTATTAAATTAACACAAACAACTACATTTTTACATATTTCTTTAGTTTGTAAGACAAGTCCAATTCCCTTCTCCAAACTAGTAGCATCACACACCACAACCGCAACATCAAAATTGTGAAACACAATAAAATCTGTAGCAACAGCTTCCTCCTTCGATTTACTAATTAAAGAATACGTTCCAGGTAAATCATAAAAAGAATAAAAAACTCCCTGATAAGAACATTCCCCTTTACTAACACCAACAGTTTTTCCCGACCAATTTCCAGTATGTTCATGATTATGTGTTAAAGCATTATAAATTGTTGATTTTCCAACATTAGGGGTTCCCACTAAAGCAACCTTAATTGTTCTCATAAGACACCTCAACATTTTTAGCATCTATATTTCTTAGTGCTATCACATTACCAGCAACTTGATAAGCTCTTGGATCATGAAAAGGACTAACTAACACACATTTTACGAACATTCCCGGAATAAAACCTAAATCAAGTAATCTTCTCCTCATAAATGAATCTCCATGAATAGAACAAATAAGAACTTGTTCATTTAATAAAATTTTATCTAATGTCATAATATTTGATCTCCCTCATAAACTGTATTAGTTTCCTTAAACTAACAACTAATGTATTATATGAAATGATAAGGATTTGGTTATATGAACAATGATTTTTATACTTTAACAACCTATATTCACAACCAAAATAAAATTACTTATCCAATGGAAGACTACTTAGAAATGATTTATAGAAAAAAAGAAGAAAAAATAACCATTACTTCTTTAAGCAAAAACCTAAACATTAAAAAATCATCTTGTAGCAAGATGATTAGTAAACTAAAAAATTTAAACTTAATAAACATAAATAAAAATCACATCACTTTAACAAAAGAAGGAATAAAAATAGGCACATATCTATATCACCGCCATCAAATTATAGAAATGTTCTTAAAACAATTAAACAGAGAAAATTTTAAACTAGAACAGGTTGAAAAGTTAGAACATTTTATTGATGAAATAACCCTTTTAAACATTGAAAAAAATATATTAGAATAATCGATTTACCCTACTAAATAAAGAATCAAAACAGGAACTAAAATGATAAGTAACATAATTGGAACAAAAAATACAACACTAATAATACTTACCTTTGTTGGTAACTTATTAATTTCTGCTTTTACATCAAGCATTTGTTTCTCTCTTAAAAAATCGATTTGATTCGTAAGAGAAGTCAAAATACTATTTCCAAAAATATTCGATTCCACCATATTTAAAATAGCATTATTAATCGCTTCACTAGGAATTCTTTTTTTCATATCATTTAATGCCTCATTGAGACTTTTACCGAGCTTCATTTCTGCTAAAGTCTGTTTAAATTCATCCGATAATTCAGAATCAATATTTGCAGTTGTTAAAGATAAAGCATGACCTAAATTACGTCTTGACTCCAAGGTTAATAATAATATCTCAAAAAAGAATAAAGCTTCTTTTTCTAATTTTTTTGCTCGCTTCTTAATTGGATAATCAAGTAATACTTTTTCACTTAAATAATAAAACAAGATAGCCACCACTGGAGCTAAAATATAACCAATTTGAGAAACAATTAATAAAACGATAAATAAAATAAGAGAAATTAAAACTCGAAAATTCAAAATCATAAACAAATTATAATGATTCGAAACACCCAATAATTGAATTTTAGCTTCAACACGTTCAATCGTTCTTTTCGGATAAATCTTGACAAATAAACTATCTTTCATAACTTCACCTCTAACAATTTTCTAATAATCCATATATAGAAAATATATAAAGCAAGAATTACCATTAAAATAACAAATCCTAAAGAAGATGCAAAGAAAGGAGTAAAATAAGTAGGATTTAAAACAAAGATAATAAGAACAAAAACAAAAGGCAAAATTGCTAAAAAGTGAAAAACAAAACGACTCGAACTTGTTAAACTATAAAGTTCATTACGTAAATTTTTCTGATCCAAAATGGATTTTTCAAGTCTAGAAAACACCCGAACAATATCTCCACCGGTTTTATTTAAAAGAGTTAAACAAGTAGTAATATATTTAGCATCATTAAGTTTTACTCGTTCATAAAAGCGATTAAAAACAACATCTAAACTAAGTCCATAACTAATATCCAAATATATTTTTTCAAATTCATCTTGAATAGGACCATCAAGCTCTAATTTAACCATCTCTATCGCTTGAATAATACTCTTACCACTTGAAAAAGCATTATTCATAATAATGATTGCTTTCAATAAGTCTTCTTCAATTCTTTTTCTTTTACGATTAAAATTTAAATTAAGAAATATATCTGGAAGAAAGAAAGTAATAATTAAAATAACTAATAAAATCATAAAGTCAAAATCATGATAGTGCATAATAAGGGTAATAATACCTAATACAAACACAATAAAAGTACAACCCAATTTAATGGTTACATAATAAATACCCTCTTTTTGATTTCTTTCTTCATAAGGAATAAATTTTTCATACTTTTCTCCATATTTTCGAAGAAAAGTCGACTTCTTAAACAATTTAGAAACAAATCGAATAAACTCCCAAATATAAAAACCTACTTTATCAAAAAAAGATACTTCATGATCTTTATTCGAAGTAATAGCAAAAAGAGATAATCTTTTTTCCAAACGAAGAGTTTTAGACAAACGAAGTAGATAAATTGCTACTGCAATTGGAATAAGGATTAAAATTATTTGTAAAAATCTAACTCCGTCCATCTTTTTTCACCTAACTTTCTTTTTCTGGATAAAAAATATCATCCACATCATCAATACCTTTTGCTTTTATCTTTTTAAGTACTTTGGGAACTCCTTTATATAATATAAATTCCCCATCAACTTCACCTTTATCAGTAAGTCCCTTTTGATGAAAAGCAAAAATTTCTTTTAATTTAATTTCATCCCCTGTAAAATTTTCAAGTTCACAAATACTTGTTACTTTTCTTCTTCCATCACTCATTCTCTCAATGTTAACAATCAAATCAATAGCACTAACAATATATTCACGAACTGCTTTAATAGGAATATCAATGCCTCCCATTAAAACCATTGTCTCTAGTCGATTTAAAGCATCAACTGGACTATTTGCATGAAGTGTAGTAATAGACCCATCATGTCCTGTATTCATCGCTTGAAGCATATCAAATGCTTCTTTTCCTCTTACTTCACCAACTATAATTCGATCTGGTCGCATTCTTAGAGAATTAATAACCAAATCACGAATCGAAATTTCTCCATCCGCCTCATAATTCATCGTTCTTGTTTCAAGTGATATAACATGAGGTTGATTAAGTCTTAATTCTGCTGCATCTTCAATCGTAATAATACGTTCATTATCCTGTATAAATCCAGTTAAAATATTAAGAAGAGTTGTCTTACCACTACCAGTACCACCACATACAATAATATTAAGTTTTCCTCTTACTGCAGCATCCAAAAACCGTGCCATATAAGGGGTAAGTGAACCAATTCGAATTAATTCATCAATATTTGTCATACTTTCTTTAAATTTACGAATTGTTACAACCGGACCTTTAGTAGAAAGTGGTGGTATAACAGCATTAATTCTTGAACCATCCTCCAGTCTTGAATCCACCATAGGATTTGTCGCATCAATCACCCTCCCCATTGGTTCAATAAGTCTTTGAACGGTTCTTATAATATGTTCATCATTAATAAAAGAAACACTTTCATCTTTTACAAGTTGTCCATCAATTTCAATATAAATTTCATCTGGACTATTAATCATAATCTCAGTAATATTATCATCTTCTAATAATTCTGAAATAGGACCATATCCATTAATTTCATTATCAATTAAATTAAATAAATGACTTCTCTCTAAATTAGTTAAATCATACCCTTCAATTGTTTTATCAATCTCATCATTAATCCATTCTGTAAGACTTACATTACTAGGCATTTCATTATCAATTAAATTTTCAATAATTTCCGTTCGAAGTTTATCTAAAAGCTTTTTATCTGGAAATATCTCATAATCGTTTAATAGTTCTTGCCTCTTTTGCCGAACTTTAATATCAAAAGCATCTCTAAGCGTCTTCATGTTTATCACCTTCTTTGAATATATCCGTACATATACCCATTAATGTTGTATAATCTTTTGCAAATACACTAGAAGCTTTTTTATCTAATGTAATAATTTTGCCATTCATAATAAAATTATCAATATTCTTTATATAAAAATCTTTGGATAAAACATAATCAATATTCGCCTTAATAATATTTTTAATATCATAAATACCAAAATAATCCTTAAAAGGAAAAATACTCTCATTTAAAAGTACCTTATAATTTTTTAAATTTAAATCTTTAAAAATAGATATTAAACTACGCATATTTTTAAGATCAAGTGGATCATTAGTAACTAAAAATAAAATAGTATCTGCTAAATCCAAAGTTAAAATATTAAAATCCGTTAAATCATGATTCGTATCAATTAATACAACATCATAATTAAACACCGCTTTATCCAAAATTATTTCCACATATTTCGGATCAATTTTTAAAGCTTGTCTAGGATCCTTTGGACTTGCTAACACATCAATGTAATCATCATACTTTGTCACATAATTCTTAAACTCTTGATACTGATTATTATTATAATCATAAGCAAAATGATACACACTTTTTCCATTTGGAATATTTAGAGCAGCACTAATACCCCCACCGGTTAAATCAAAATCTAATATTAAAACTTTTTTCTCTAAAACCTCAAAAATACCCGCTAAATTAAGAGTTGTAATAGTCTTACCAACTCCACCTTTAGCCGATGCTACACAAATACTTATTCCCTTATTATTCATATGAGTCTCCCCTTTTTATTCAAATGTAACTTTATCACCATTATAAATTCCTGTAATATCAACCCGAATATCATAATCTTTAATTCCAATTACAGCCCCAAAAATACTATCTACTTCGTATTCATTAAAAATATGAATTTGATTTTTTTCAATCACAACATCAAGTTGTTCAACAGGAATATCATTTTTTAAAAATAATTCCCGTATTTTCTCATCACTTGCATTATTCTTCACATTTTCAAGTATTGTTTTACTTACTTCTTTAAGTTCTACTGTTTTACTAATAATTAGTCCCATATCTATAATAAAAGCAGTAAAACCCAATAAAATTGGAATTAAAACAACAAACAAAACTAAAGTTTGACCATGTTTATTCATGAGCAATACTCCTACGAACATCTAACTGATAAGGATTATCAAAAATAAGATTTAATCCTGGTGTAATAATATCAATTTCTTTAGTTAAAGAAACTTCTATAAAATC
This sequence comes from Bacilli bacterium, assembly GCA_017888105.1. Lineage (GTDB taxonomy): Bacteria > Bacillota_I > Bacilli_A > RF39 > UBA660 > Caccenecus. The sequence goes on along the minus strand of JAGHGS010000119.1, from coordinate 2,366 downwards.
TTCATTTTCTTCAATAGAAAGATCTGAACTTTCAAGATCCATTTCCGTCTCAATTTCCGTAAGTGTATGACCAGATTCATACATGGAAATAACATCCGTAATTATCCCCTCTAACATAGTCTTATTATATAAAATTTTACCAATATCAATAACCCCTAAAACCAGTATTAAAAAAATAGGCAAAATAATAATAAATTCAACTAATGCTTGACCCCTTTTATTCATGACTTTCCACTCCTTAGGATTCACTGCCTTCTTCTTGGGCTTCTTCATCCCCCTTACAGTATCCTTCTCCAGGCTTATCTCCTTTTACATACTCTTCATCAACCAAACCACAACTTGTCTTCGTAATTGCATCTTTTAAATAGCCACCAAAATAATTAACAAGTGCTATTGCAATCACACTTATTAAAGCAATGATTAGAATATATTCGACTAAAGCCTGGCCTTTTCTATTCATAACTTCCACCCTTATCATAAATAATGATATAATAAATTAAGAAAAAAGTCAATTTAAAGAGCATAAAAGAGTAATTATTTTAATAAAACATGCTATAATTTAATAGGTGATAATATGTACTTAAATACAAATAAAAAACAATATAAAATTGTGATAGCCAAATCTTTTTTTAAAAGATTATTTGGTTTAATGGGAAAGAAAAACATTGATTTTGGTATTCTTTTTCCAAAATGTAATTCCATCCATACCTTTTTTATGAAAGAAAACATTGATATTGTTGGTTTAGATGAAAATAATGAAGTAATTTATAAATATGAAAATTTACCCAAAAATAAAATTATAAAAATAAATAATGATCGCAAAAAAACTAGCATTTTAGAATTACCCAAATCTGCTAGTTCAAAAATAAAAGTAGGAACAATCCTTTTATTAAATGAAGAATAAATCTTCATTTTTATTATTCTTTAAATTCAAAAATATAATCACAAATCTGTACTTCATCTCCAGGTTTTGCCCCAAGTCTTTCTAGTTCTTCATCAACACCCATTCCTTTTAATTTACGTGCAAAACGAAGTACAGCATCACTCTCATCAAAACGAGTCATCTTAAATAATTTCTCTAATTCTTGCCCTTCTAACACCCAAACATCATCTACCTTTGTAATTGTAAATGGTCGTTCATTTTTAAATTTATAAGTAACATGACTTGCCATTTCCTCTTCTGTATAAAGTGGATCATTACCTATCATATCTAAAGTATCAGCAAGCGTTTTCATAAGTGTATCAAAACCCGTATTAGTTACACTACTTACTTCAACTATTAGGGCATCCGGATAAGTCTTTTTAAACGCTTCTAAATTACTTTCAGCATTTTCTAAATCCATTTTATTAGCAATCACAATTTCTTTTTTCAAAGCAAGTTTCTCACTATATGCTTCTATCTCATCACGAATTACTTTATAGTCATCCATTGGATTTCTACCTTCCTCTGCTCCCATATCAATTACATGAGCAAGAATTCGTGTACGCATCGCATGTCTTAAAAATTTATGCCCAAGTCCAACTCCTTCACTTGCTCCTTCAATAAGCCCCGGAAGATCTGCCATGACAAAAGAGCGACCATCTCTTAATTTTACAACACCAAGATTAGGAGATAAAGTTGTAAAATGATAACTAGCAATTTTAGGAGTAGCAGCACTAATCATGGAAAGAATGGTTGACTTTCCAACACTAGGAAGACCAACAAGTCCAACATCTGCAATCATTTTAAGTTCCACTTTTAAAACTTTTTCTTCACCAGGTTCACCAAGTTCACTAAATTTAGGAGCTGTATCATTTTGAGTACGAAAAGCGGTATTTCCTCTTCCACCTCTTCCACCTCGAGCAACAACTACTTCCCGATTCTCACCAACCAAATCAGCAATAACCAAATTGGTATTTGCATCAACGACTGTAGTACCCTCAGGAACTTTAATAATAACATCTTCCGCATTCGCTCCATTTCGATTGGAACCTTTACCATTTTCTCCTTTTTTTCCTTTAATTATTTTCATATATCGAAGATCAATCAATGTTTTTAACCCTTTATCCACCTGAAAGATAATGCTAGCACCTTTACCACCATTTCCACCATCTGGTCCTCCCATTGGAACGCACCATTCTCTCCGAAAAGAAGTACAACCATCTCCTCCTTTTCCTGCTTCCACTTTAATTGTTAGTTCATCTACAAACATGTCCATCACCTTCCTTTATCATACCATAAAAGCTCAAAAATTACCAGCTGATGTTAGAATAGATTTATAGACACAAAAGTGTGGACAATGTGTTAAAATAATAAACATTGAAAGGAGTGTCTATAATGGCGAAAGGAAGAACTTATGATGAAGATTTTAAAAAGATGATTGTTG